>QYQB01000175.1 GCA_007280275.1 bacterium
CCCATAGCCCCTCCCGGGCAGTGAAGGTCTTTCCCAGAGGGCGAAAGGTCTTGCCGTCAATGCTGTAGCTGAATGAACAAAGGACTTTCGGTATTATTTCCGATGCGCTTTCCGGTCGTACTTCGACACGGAGGTAGATTTCCGAACCTGAAGCATCGACCGAAGCAGTAGTCTCCCCCTCAGTGCCTTTGTCGGCTTTCGTGCAAACGATGTGTGAGATCGTATACCATGCCTTCGACTTGCTTATCCCGATGTATGAATAGTCGAGCCCGAAGACCACGAGACCGGATTTCTCCCCGACCGATTGCTGCGCAGGCTCAAACCTGGCCGTCGCGCTGAACGCCGGCGCTGGCATCTTCTGGAGCATCAGACTCGGGACATTCCACAGGTTCTTGTACTTCGGGGATGGAAGCTGAGAATAGAGCCGGAGCCACCCTTTTCTGGCATCGAGAGAAACCCAATCGCTTTCATAGTTCGCTTCCCACTGCCATTGCAGACCAAGGCTCGAAGAATCGAATTCATCGCTCGTCTGCGGCACTTCAACCGGATATGCGTTCCCAATATTTGGTTTCTTATATGATAAGACCGGCTCGCCGATTCCATTCTTGTCGTTATCGACGCCGATCACCGGCCAGTCGTTTTCCCATCGCATCGGCTGAAGGTGGACAATCCTCCCATAGGCATATCTGTCCTGAAAGTGCACAAACCAATCCTCACCGGTCTTTGTATCGACCCACGCTCCCTGATGAGGGCCGTTGATGCTCGTGCTCCCCTGCTCGAGGACTTTCTTGTCCTCGTATGGTCCGAAGACGCTCTTCGAACGCAGAACAGTTTGCCAACCCGACTTGACCCCGCCGGCGGGAGCGAAGATATAGTAGTAGCCGTTTCGTTTGTGGAATTTGGGCCCTTCGATTGTCGGGTGATTGAAATGACCGACAAAAACGACGATGCCGTCGTCAAGAATCTCCGTCCCCTCCTTGTTCATCTTGTTCACAGCCAGAATACTCTTTACCCCGGCCCGGCTGTTTGCCCAGGCGTGTACGATATACGCGTTACCATCGTCGTCCCAGAGGGGACAGGGATCGATCCATCCGGTCACCTTGCGGATCAAGCGCATTGGCTCCCAGGGTCCGGCAGGATTCTTTGTCTTCGTCAGGAACACTCCCCGGTCCGGGTCGCCAAAGTAAATAAAGAATTCACCGTCGTGGTATCGAATGGACGGTGCCCAGATCGCCTTGCCATGTTGCGGTTCGCTGAACTCATCAAACGGAAACTCGGGCGCAGCGTGTCCTATGATTTTCCAGTTTACCAGATCTTTGGAATGGAGGATCGGAAGCCCGGGGAAACGAGAAAAACTTGATGAAGTCATGTAATAGTCGTCGCCGACCCGAATGACGTCGGGATCCGAATAGTCCGAATAGATGATCGGGTTCTTGTACGACCCATTCCCGTTGTCCGAGACCCAGACTCCAGGTTCAGGTGATCGCACCTGAGCGGATGCCGTCAATCCTTCAAAGATCAAAAAAGCAAATAGAAATGTGCTGATACGCATTCTGAATCTCATCTGAGGACGATCGCTCAGTTATATGCAGGTACCGGTGACGCCTGCTCAAGCAACCAGCGGAAAAGATTTTCGGCTGCCTTGTCGTTTTCGTAGTCTGCCGGAAGTTTCCGATGTTCGATGTACTCATTGTAGAGCCATGGGTCTCCGACTGCGAAGACTCCTCCTTTGCCCACCTTTGCGTACGCGATGATCACATCTCCCTTGTCCGAAAAGATCGCCGTAGCTGGTTCCTGAATCTTCAGCGTCGAGATTTCCTTCATGTAGATCTGCCTGACGCCTTTGAACAGGGGGTGATCCGGAAATCTATCGAACCTGCCCATGTCATACGCGTTGCCGGTCACCCGGTTTCTGCTGTCCTCGTTGAAATGGATGCCGAATTTCTCCGACAGCTTATTGAAATGTTCGAACTCTGCATTTCCCTTGTCATTCTCCATCAGGACGAGAACGCCGCCGTTGTTCACCCATCCGGCAATCGCTTCGATCGCAAGTGAGTCAACATAGTTGGGGCGCTCTGTTTCCTGCGGGGTATCGGGATCGACGATAACATAGACACTGGCACGGTTGAGATTTTGCAGCGTAGGCACTTCACACAGCGAATCGATCGATGCTCCGAGTTTCACAATCTTGCTGCCGAGGATGGAGAATCCTGAGTTCGCAGTATCCTCCCACACATAGTGAAACCGCTCGGAGACCCCCTTCGCGTTCTTCTTCCACTCGTTGTTGTAGAATTCGTCCAGGACGACAGTCTTGTTGATTCCCACCATCGCGTTCTCATTGAACGGCGTGAGGTGCTTGCTCAGTGGAAGATTGAGTTCCTTGAGCCCGTCGGCGACGAGTCGGGCTATCTTCAGGGCGCCAGATTCGGTGAAGTGCGTATTGTCCTCCCGTCCTGCACGATTTGCTGTGAAGAATCCCGGTTTTATCCAGACAAAGTCCTTCCTGGATTCTTCAGCACCAAGCTTCACAAGCATTTCCATGCTCTTCTTCTGGACATCGATCAGCGGGACGTTCTGTTCAGCGGCTAACTCCCTGACGACTCCGGGATAGTCGCCGTGTGTATCAATGAGCTTTCCTTCCGTGTCGAACTTCCTTCGGCTTACAGGAGTCAGAAGGATTGGATTCGCTCCTTTCGCCCGTGCCTCGGTCACAAAGCGTAGCAGGTTGTTCCTGTAGTCCGTGTGCGGTTCAGCGTACCTGGAACTGTCTTCTTTCTTCGCATCATTGTGTCCGAACTGGATGAATACCCAATCACCTGGTTTCAGCCTCTCGCAGACCGTTTGCCATCTTCCTTCTGCTATGAAGCTCTTCGTGCTTCGACCGTTGCGGGCATGATTTTCTATGAAGACACCGGCTTCAAAGAAAAGCGGAAACACCTGACCCCACCCCCGTTCGGCGGTTCCGATGAGGGGTTTATCCGCCATCGTCGAATCGCCGATGATGAACACTCGTACCGGTTCGTCAGCTACCAATCCAAGAAACAGCAGTACGAAAGTTAAAAGAAGGATCAGGATAGTCGATCGTTGTCGTGCTCGCATAGCTCGGTACCTATTCATCAGCGGTGGCGGGAAAAATCACAGCAGGTTGTCGTGGAATCTCACTGGGACCGGACGCGGGCGGTCTTTCCTGACAGAAAAGTATTGCGCTGTCGCCCGGAGTCTCAGCTTGTTCATGCGATCTTCTTTTCCCCGATCGGATTCAGGGATTCCACCAGTTGTGGAGTTTTCCTAATACACGTTTCGCGCAAGATCAATTCAGTCGGAATCTCGACGTGTTGTTCGCGCACTTCATCCGGCTTCCTGATCATCTCGAGAATCATCTGCACTGCCTTCGTTCCCAGCTCCTGGGTTGGTTGGTGCACACAGCTCAACGAGGGGGAAAGGAAGCGATTGACGTCACTGTCACCGAAACAGATGACATCGACATCCTCGGGAATCCGAAGGCCAAGTTCCTTCGCCGCTTCATACATTCCGAGAGCTACCGGATAGGTGACTGCGAATACGAACTCAGGCAATTTCCCGGACTGATAGAGCTTCTTGAATCCGGCATAGCCGTCGTCTTTGCCAAATCCGCTGTGGACAATCCATTCCCGTTTGATCGGAACATCATGTTCCTTCATGGCCTGCTCGAAACCCAGGAGCCGATTTTTTCCGATGCTAACCAGCGGATTGCCCCCCACGAAACCAATCTGGCGATAACCAACTTTGATTGCCTGTTCGACTGCGTTGAACGCACCCCCTCTATCGTCAACCATGACGCTGCTGAAACCGGGCACTGGCGGCTCGGGCATTCGGTCGACAAATACGACATGAATCCCCATTTTCTTTATCCATTTGAAAATCTCGGTGTCCCTCGTCTGCTGCGATATGGAGATGATAATGCCGTCCACTCTCATCGACACCAACGTTTGGATATGCTTTCTCTCGCGCTCCGCGTTCTCTTGCGAAACTGTCAGGATTGTCTCATAGTTGTTTTCGAATGCGGTGTTGTAGATTGATTCGATGACCGACCCGAAGAAAAAGTGAGCGACCTTCGGAATGACGACCCCCAGCATGTTCGATTGCCGCGCGGAAAGATTTCTCGCAATGAAGTTCGGGCTGTAGCCCAGATCGCTGGCGGTTTTGCGAATGCGTTTGGCAGTCTTCTCGGAAATATCGGGATGACCGCGCAATGCCTTCGATACTGTTACGCGGGAAACCTTGAGCTTCTTCGCAATGTCATCCAGTGTAATATGAGATTTTCGTTTCACCGTTACACTCCTTCGACCGACGATACAGTCGGTCGTGATAATGTGCAGCACACGGAAATCTTATTTCCGGACACTTCTGGTTCGCGCATCTCCCCTCTCGATTTCTATTGCGGCGAGAAGAAACGGACCATACCCCTTCATGTCATTTTTCCTTTGAAGCTCGCTGATGTAGTACTCGTAACTTCCGTCCCTGTACGGCTTCCCACCCAGACCGGCCCCCTGGCAAGTGTGGAGGAGGTCGACGAAGCCTTTAGGATCAACCGAAACAAGATTTTCGATGATTCCCCGAAATATCTCCCTCGCGACCTTTGAGTATTTTTTCTCGAGGTAGTTTTGGTTCACGCCTCTGGCGAACGCGTAGGCGAACATGCTTGACGCGGAAGCTTCCAGGTAGTTGCCCGCACGTCCCCCCTGATCCAGCACCTGGTACCACAGATGGGTTCTCTTATCCTGATACTTCAGGAGCGTCGCAGAGACATCTTTGAGAATCGAAACAAGTTCATGCCGGCGGGGATGGTTCTTCGGAAGGATATCCAGCACGTCCACGAGTGCCATCGCGTACCATCCAATCGCTCTTCCCCAGAAGTTTGGCGAGCACCCCGTTTCGGGATTGGCCCAGCGCTGCTGCTTGCTTTCATCCCATCCGTGGTAGAGCAATCCTGTCTTGGGATCGCGGGTGTGTTTGTAGATGAAGACAAACTGGTTCACGATATCGTCAAAGGCCCGCGATTCCTGCGTCATCACTGCATACCAGGCATAGAATGGTTCGGCCATGAACAGACCATCCAGCCACATCTGATAAGGGTAGATCTGCTTGTGCCAGAATCCCCCTTCGTTTGTTCTCGGCTGGTTCTTCAATTGCTTCCTCAATGTGTCAGCCGCTAACATGTACTTCTGCTCACCGGTCTTTTCATAGAGGGTCAGGAGTGCTCTGCCAACAGCGATGTTGTCGATGTTGAAGTCCTCATACTTGTAGGTCTTGATGGATCCCGACTCCTCAACATACTGATCGATATTTCCTTTGATGAAATCGAAATAGCGCCGATCATTTGTATGAAGCCACATTTGCCTGAGTGCAACCAGCATCAATCCCTGTTCGTAATTCCAGCGCTGATTGGGGGAACCTGAATCGTACGTCACGGAACCGGGATGACGAAGAACAAACGACTCCGCAATTCTCCTGGACCACGGCCATGACGCCGGGATGCGGAGCGAATCGTTCACTCCCGTGAGCAGAACACTCGCCGTGGCCTGGCTCCGAGGTACATCGCCGCTGCTTGCCTTGTCAACAAGTGGCGGAAGAAGAAGGAACCATACCACCAATCCGACGGACGTTCTTTTCATGATTCACCTCAAGTACGATGCTGTGGAAACAGCCTCACGGATTTCTGAGGACCCACTACTCGGCCTTTCCTCATCAGCCAACGAAATAGAGGTACGCCGCCAGAATGAGAGCCAAAACTGCACCGGACAACATGACATCCCACTTGTTCCAACTCGACCTCGACTCATTCTTGTGTTCTTCGGTCACCGTTCCGTACGTGAGTCCACTGATCTTGTCGTATGCGGGGGCTTCCGTCATGTAGCTGACGATGACCATCACTGCCAGAGAAACAAGGAAAATAAGCAGGCTATAGTATTGGAAGAAGATGTTGTTCATGACCCAGAGGAACGACCCCTCTTCGTAGCGGAACCCG
>QYQB01000143.1 GCA_007280275.1 bacterium
CATCGTCTCTTTCAGCAGCAGCGGACAAGCCCGTTATTGCTCTCTTTGACGCGTAGATCGCAGTCAACGTTCCCAAAATACAAAAAAACACCGCTCCTATCTCGGGTTTAAGGTCCATGGGTTTGGTTGTTTTTCACCCCTCATTTCACTAAGTTTTCCAAGTACCTCTCAAAGGAATCAGCCCTCTTTATGATCAAACATCTTGGGGTAGTTGGCGCGGGCACGATGGGAGCAGGCATTGCACAGGTGGCAGCGCTTGCAGGCATCGAGGTGTCGTTGTATGACATCAATGGGACTGTTCTGCGCCAGGCACTCGAGCGCATCAAGACCGCTCTCAAACTTGGAATCGAGAAGGGGGAGTTGACCGAGAATCAGACGACAGAGGCGCTTGCGCACATTCATCCCCGCACTCGCCTTGGGGAGCTCAACCACTCGGAGATTGTGGTAGAGGCGGTGATCGAAGAACTCCGGATCAAGAAAGACCTCTTCAAGCATCTTGAGGCTGATACAAAATCGACAACCATTCTGGCTTCGACCACATCCTCCATCTCAATCACGGCGATCGCTTCAGCAACTCGGCATCCGGAGAACGTCGTCGGTTTTCACTTTCTGAACTCGCCGACATCCGCCCGCCTTGTGGAGATCGTTCAGGCAAGGCAAACTTCTCCGGAATCGGTTCAGCGATCGATCGACTTCACAACCCAGTTACAGAAGACTGCGGTCCTCGTTCAAGACTCTCCCGGATTCATCGTCAATCGTATGGTGCAGCCCTTCTATGGCGAGGCCCTCAGAATCCTGGGTGAGCGGGTTGCCGACGCCGGACAAATTGATCGCATTCTCAGAGTCCTGGGCGGATTCGACCTCGGTCCGTTCGAATCGATGGACGCAGTCGGCCTCGATCTCTGTTTGTCGGTAACACAGTCGATGCACGCTCAGACGTTTGGAGAGCCCCGGTACCGGCCGCATCCGATTCAGAAACAGATGGTTGATTCAGGCATGCTTGGGCAAAAGTCCGGTTCCGGATTCTACAAGCACCACGAACATGAGTAGGAAGTGAAGCGCACAAGAACCATACAGAAGAAAAAGCAAACACCGAGGCCGGGCCGGGCAATCGAGAAATCAAAACCCGGGCGGACCACCGTCTACATTATCGGAGATGGGCCGATCGTCGCAGAGTATGTCTCTCTCTGCTCCTCGCACGGGTTTTCCACGGTTTTCGACTTCAATACGCCTCCGGAGACCGTACCGTCATTCGACTCCATGCTTGTCAGAAAATCGGCACAGATTCCCCGCGACGCGGCATTTGCACTTGAGCTCACAAACGTCGACCTTGAACGTAAGCGCAGGAATATCGAGATGCTCGACAAAGTTCTGCCCGCGACCACTGCGATCGCAAGCTCGTCGGTCACCATTACTGCGACGGAGCAAGCTTCCTGGATCAGGCACAAGAGCCGGCTCGTTGGTTGCTGCGCTCTTCCAACGCTCGGTCAGCAACTTCTCATCGAGATTGCGCCCACGGTTTTTTCCCCGGCCGGGACGGTTCAGGTCGTCCAGCGATTTTTTCAATCACTCGGCAAAGAGATCGAACTCGTACAGGATCGGGTAGGGATGGTGTTCCCCCGCATTCTTTGTGGGATTATCAACGAGGCCGCGTTCGCTCTTCAGGACGAAATCGCCTCGCCGCGCGATATCGACACAGCAATGAAGCTTGGTGCAGGATGCCCCGTTGGGCCAATTGAGTGGGCGGACAGGATCGGCCTTGCACAAGTGTACGCAGTACTGGCTGCCCTCCACAACGATCTTGGCGAAGACCGCTATCGCGTGGCGCCGCTGTTGAAACAGATGGCTGTGAGCGGCACCTGGTGGCACCGAGCGTTGGCACTATCCGAAGAAAGGCAATCGCTATGACATCACGAATCATCCGCCGGACTACTCTTGTCCTTTCGGCGGCACTTTTTTTCATCGTTCTTGCCTCGTCTCAAGAACTGATAGAAAAGACATCGTTTGAAGGGATCGTGGGCTTTCAAGTCCGGGATGCCCAAAGCATCGAGTCCCTTTCGCTTTTCGTGAAGAACGGACGGCTTCGGCTGGAAGGCACCGATCAAGGTGGAGGAAACGCCATCCTCCTGGACTATAGACTGAAGAAGGCCTTTGTCATCATCTCCGGGCGTGACCAATATGTCGAACTGCCGGCGGTGGCGGTTCAGTCAAAATCTGGTCCTTCGAAACCCAACGTTGAGGTTCAGAAAACGGATCTGACAGATGAGATTTTGGACTATACGTGCGATCAATTTCTGATAACGTCGGACAAATTCACGATGGAAGTCTGGGCTACCAAGGAGTTCGGTACGGCAGGCACGTTCTTGACACCGCAAGTGACCGAGTTGGCGTGGAAAATTCTCGAGATGGGATACTTCCCGATGAGGATAATCTCGAAGGATTCCACAGGAGAAGAAAGCGGCCGTATCGAGGTGGTAAGTGTTCAAAAGAAGTCGCTCACTGCGTCACTCTTCCGGATCCCCTCGGGATACGAAAAGCTCGACCCGGAAGCGCTCCAGCCAAAACAACCACCAAAGAAGAGAAGACGATGAGGGTATTTCCTTTCAAGGAACGTGTGCGAGGTGTAAGCCTGGGTCTTCTCTTTGTTGTTCTCACCAGCACGAGTCCTTCTCAGCCGAAAATCACGGTTGACAAAACCAAGGTCGATTTCGGCGTCATCTACAACGGTGCGACCAAGAAAGCCCGGGTCGTTGTCAAGAACGTAGGTCCAGACACACTCCGAATTCTCGGCGTCACGACGTCGTGCGGCTGCACGACAGCCAGGCAGCCGAAAGCGTTTCTGAGAACGGGAGAGTCGGATGTCGTGGAGGTCGAATTCAACTCCACAGGTTTCCGGGGAAAAATTGAAAAACACGTCAACATCATGACAAACGATCCGACATCGCCGACAACGTATGTGACGCTCGTAGGCGACGTGCTCGAAGAGCTCCAACCCATTAACAATGGATCTGTCCTCTGGCTTGGAAGCGTTCCGGTCGACAAAGAGATAGAGCAAACGTTGGCCTTCAAGAACGTTTCAGGCAAAGTGATCACCTTGACCGGATTCAAGTCGTCATCGTCCGATGTATCAGTCGTTTTCGGAAAACGCACAGTCCTCCCTGCCGACACTGTCCGCCTGAGCGTCAAAATAACGCCCAGGAAAACTGACTACATCAATGAGCTCCTCTTCCTGGAGACAGACAGCAACAGGCAACCACAAGTACCGGTCCGCTTGACTCTCATCGGAGTATCACAGAATTGATTCGACTGAGACATGCACTTCGTGAAGCGGGCATTCTGCTTCTTGTCGCAGCGGCACTCGGATTCATCTACACCGCCGCGACAGAGAAAGGCCTCTTCGCCCGTCCAGCGCCATCGAAGACAACACCACGGGGAGTTGCGGGAGATCCGACAATGATATCCCGGGACGAAGCGTGGGCTCTGTACCAAACCGGGATCGCAGTGTTTGTCGATGCGCGTCACGACTTTGATTTCAAACTCGGTCACATCAAGGGGGCGATCAATATTCCGCTCAAGGGATATGATGAGAGGAAGAGTGCTCTGAGCGGAGTTTCCATGGACCGGGTCATCGTGGCATACTGTGATGGCGCCGAGTGCAATTCGAGTATTGAGCTGTCCGTCAAGCTTATGAAGGATGGCCACGCGAACGTACGGATATTTTTTGGCGGCTGGAGCGAGTGGAAAGCAGCCAATCTCCCGGCTGAGCAATGACCATGAAGACTCTTCTCAATAACCCGCACCTGGTGCTTCTGGTCCGACTCTTCATAGGGCTCCTCTTCATCGTAAGCAGCCTCGAGAAAATCGTTGACCCTGCGGCGTTTGCGCAATCCATCGCGAGCTACAAGCTTCTCCCGACGTGGCTGCCGGTCATCCTGGCGACGGTCCTGCCCTGGCTGGAATTGCTCTGCGGATTCTCGGTTTTGTTTGGGGCATTTACACACGGGAGTTCCTTTCTTCTGTCTGCAATGCTCCTGGTTTTCACGGTTGCGGTCATCGCTGCGCTCGTGCGCGGTCTCGATATTTCCTGCGGATGCTTCACACAGGATCCGACCGCCGGGAAGATCGGCTGGATGAAAGTTCTTCAGAATACAACGCTGATTGTCCTGACTCTCTTTCTCTACTTCTCGAACACAGAATCGTTCACGCTTCTCCGTTATTTGCGGGAGTCAACTCCACTGAACGAACAATCCCGGTGACGCTGCCACAGTTTGTCGCAGACGACCGGCGGCGACAGAATATCATGTTGACCTCTTAGATCGTGCACCCAACTTCCACCGCAGTTATTGTAACCCCAAGAAGGAGAACCAGTATGACTTCATCAGACCCTCAAGTTGGAAATGACTTCAACCGTCGTCATTTTTTGTCGATGGTCGGCAAAGGTGTCGGGATGGCCGCGCTCTCTTCAACGGTAGTGGCATCCTTGCTGGAAGATCTTCATGCGGCCACGAGGCGCGTCGAACACCTCTCGCCAACAGACGCAGCGATGAACGAGGATTTCTGGTTCGAAATCCAGCGCTCGTTTTCGATCACGCGGGGCATTACCAACCTCAACAATGGTGGGGTCTCGCCTTCTCCACGAATCGTGACCGAAGCCCTCTGCCGGTACATTTGGCAGCAAGAGGACGTCACCGCCTACACGATGTGGTCAATCCTCGAGCCGCAATCTGAAACCGTGCGGACCGGCCTCGCCGAGATCTACGGCTGCGACCGCGAGGAAATTGCGATCACGCGAAATGCATCCGAATCGCTCGAGATCATCCTGATGGGGATGAATCTGAAATCCGGTGATGAGATACTGACCACGACACAAGACTATCCCCGCATGCTTACTACTCTCCGGCAGCGTGAGCAACGCGAAGGACTCATCCTCAGGATGATCAAGGTTCCGATTGCCCCTGACCATCTTGATGACATCACTGCCGAGTTTGAAAAAGCGATATCCCCGAAAACCCGGGTCATTCTTATTTCGCACGTCATCAATCTCACAGGCCAGGTCATGCCCGTCAAGTCGATCTGCGCCCTGGCCAAGTCCAAGGGCATCGAGGTGATCGTTGACGGCGCACACGCCTTCGCGCATTTTGATTTCAAGCAATCCGACCTGGGATGCGACTACTATGGAACCAGTTTACACAAGTGGTTGTTTGCCCCAAAGGGCACAGGCCTGCTCTTCGTGAAAAGGGACAAGATCGAGAAGATCTGGCCCCTGATGGCAGCGGACAAGAGCCAGAAAAATGACATCCGGAAGTTCGAGGAAATCGGGACTCATCCGGCAGCCCCCCGGCTCGCAATCGGGGAAGCGATCCTCTTCCACAACGGGATCGGTGCAAAGCGAAAAGAAGAGCGTCTCCGTTATCTCTCACGTTACTGGATGACCAAACTCAAAGATCTGCCGAACATCCGGTTCCATACCTCGTGGGAGCCGAATCAATCCTGCGGTATCGCGAACGTGGAGATTGTCGGTGTCGACCCCGGCGCCCTTGGCACGTATCTTATGGACAAACACAAGATCCTCACAACAGCCATCATTCATGATGAGTTCAAGGGCATCCGAATTACACCCAGTGTCTACACGACGCTGAAAGAGCTGGACCGCTTCAGCGACGTGATGGAATCGGTCGCGAAAAAAGGTCTGCCGAAGAGTTAGTGCCAGTTCAGATAGATCATATCGTGGTTTTCATCGCGGAGACGCTGAGTGCGCAGAGATTCGCAGAGGAATATCGCCAACAAACTCTGCGTTGCTCCCCGCC
>QYQB01000145.1 GCA_007280275.1 bacterium
CAGACAAAGATGAAAGGCAATGCAGGAAGCCGTGGGAAACTGGGCATCAACGGCTCGCCGTCTCGCCCACATGAATTCGCGGACGTCGCTCTGTAGGCAGGTATCAGCCGCTGGTTTGGGTCTTTCCTGAATTTTTCTTATCTTTGATGATCATGAACGGCTTCTCATCTCGATTCCGAACAGCTCCAACCCCGCCCTAGGATTCTCCCTAATTGGTGGGGCAAGCGGCCTGGGCCCCACTCTCCAGAGTGCCCAACTACCACAATTGTCAACCGGAATCGCGCTTTCTCTTATATGAACCAATGTCAATGAAAACAAACGAACTCACCAGACGCAGGACATTCGGCATCATAAGTCACCCCGACGCAGGAAAGACCACGCTCACGGAAAAGCTCCTGTTGTTTGGCGGCGCGATCCACACAGCGGGCGCTGTGAAGAAGAACAAGATCAGGAAGGCCGCCACCTCCGACTTCATGGAAATTGAGAAGCAGCGCGGCATCTCTGTGGCAACCTCGGTGATGGGCTTCGAATACAATGGCTACAAGGTCAACATTCTGGACACACCGGGTCACAAGGATTTCGCAGAAGATACATACCGGACGCTCACCGCAGTTGACAGCGTCATCCTCGTGATCGATTGTGCGAAGGGGGTGGAAGAGCAGACGCGGAAGCTGATGAACGTCTGCCGGATGCGAAATACACCGGTGATCGTGTTCATCAACAAGCTGGACCGGGAAGGGCGCAATCCGTTTGAACTTCTGGATGAGCTGGAACGTGAGCTCGGCATTCATACGCGTCCTCTCACCTGGCCCATAGGCATCGGCCCGCAGTTCCAGGGGGTGTACAATCTCTTTGAGCAACAGCTGGAACTTTTTTCCCCAAACAAGA
Source organism: bacterium (assembly GCA_007280275.1). Classification (GTDB taxonomy): domain Bacteria; phylum Bacteroidota; class Ignavibacteria; order UBA10030; family UBA10030; genus UBA9647. The sequence goes on from QYQB01000145.1 coordinate 889, forward strand.
CAACCGTCCCCGAAGACGTCCTGTCCATCGACGATCTCGCGAGTCCGCTCCTCGATGAGCATCTCGGTCCGGCTTCAGCCGCTCAACTCCGTGAGGATGTTCATCTGATCGAAAGTGCCTTCGAATCGTTCGATGAAGGACACTACCGCGAGGGGTACCTTGCGCCGGTATTCTTCGGCAGCGCCATCAACAATTTCGGAGTGAAGGAGCTGCTCGACACGTTTGTGGCGATCGCTCCGCCCCCGCAGCCGAGGGAAACAGCCACCAGGATGGTCGATCCGGCGGAAGAGGCGTTCAGCGGATTTGTGTTCAAGATCCACGCCAACCTCGATCCCAACCACCGCGATCGCATTGCATTTTGCCGGGTGTGCTCGGGAAGATTCGAGCGGAACACATTCTACTATCACACACGCCTTGACAAGGAGCTTCGTTTCACGAACCCCACGAGTTTCATGGCGAACGAAAAGAGCATTATCGAGGAAGCCTGGCCTGGCGACGTGGTGGGGCTCTATGACACCGGCAATTTCAAGATCGGCGACACGCTGACGGCAGGCGAGGTTCTGCACTTCAAAGGGATACCCAGGTTTTCCCCCGAGATCTTCAGGCAGGTCGTCAACAGGAATCCATTTAAATCCAAGCAGCTGGACAAGGGCATTCGCCAGTTGACCGATGAAGGGGTTGCTCAACTCCTCATCCGCGATCATGGGACCGCCAAGATCATCGGCGCCGTCGGCGAGCTCCAGTTTGAGGTGATTCAATTCAGATTGCTTCACGAGTATGGCGCGCAGTGTGATTTTCAGCCAATGAATGTTTACAAGGCTTTTTGGTTCACCTCTGCGGATGACCGGCAGCTTGAGCGTTTTCTTTCACTCCAGAACCATCACATCGCATTCGACAAGGATACTCTTCCCGTGTTTCTCGCCGAGGGAACGTGGTCGCTCAGGGCTGCGCAGGAAATGTTCCCGGAGATTGATTTTCATCTTACATCGGAGTTCAAGGCCGATCCGGACGCTGTTCAGAGCATCGGACAATGGGGAAAAAGTTAGAACTTCGTTCAGAACACTGACTCTTCATCGAAGTTGGATCAATCGCTGCGAAGTCCTTCCGCTCCCCTCCGGAAAAAGATCCCGGTTAGCTTTGTCAAATCGGGACTTGTCCAGCACACCCACTGATCAAGAGGCATAAGCCTCAGCCTCCCCGGAACAACGGTTCCCGATCACCTCACAGATTCTCCGCAAGCGCTTGTGTTGAATTCTTCACCACCCTGATACCCACCAGAGAGAATCCTCTTGACTGCGCAGTTGTTCTGTAAGCAAGACCCCGAAGTCACCGACGCCCGTCGTGCCCTCGTTCGGGCCGCAGAGGATCAGCCAGCGATACTCATAAATTCTTTCCCCGACCGCTTGCACACAGAATTCGCGCTTGCTTTTGTCAAGTGTGCATAGTATATTAAAGCGTGCAAATCGTCTATTACGTTTAAATCGTGCATTTGATGAATTCAGTCTTATCAACGAAAGAGGTCGCCGGACTTCTGAACCTCGCCGAGTCGACCATCAAGCGCTGGGCCGACGACGGCAACCTGCTCTGCATCAAGACGCTTGGCGGACACAGGAAATTCCGGATGGCAGACATCGTCAAATTCGCTGAGGAGCATCGTTATCCGCTCACAGGGATCCTTCCGCCGCCTGTTTCGCAGAGCCGTCAGGATCAGCTTTCGCTGGGAGTCAACTCGAGAAACTACGTTCTTCTCTCCGAGATCCTCTTTGAGGAACTCCTGCAAGCCGACCGCAATCGCACATATGAATTCCTCGCCTATCTCTACAAACACCATATTCCTTTTTCCGTGATCGCGGACGAGGTGATTCAGCCGGCGATGGCACAGCTCGGACGGCTTTGGGCCGAAAAGAAGCTCAACGTGGATCAGGAGCATCTCGCAACTCAGGCAATGCAGGAAGCACTCATCCGCCTGGCGCCCGATGTTCATAAGAAACCTCTCAACGGACTGTCGATGGTTTGCGCTTGCCCGGAATCGGAACGGCACGATCTCGCCACGCGCATTCTTGCCTGCGCATTTGAAGCAGAAGGATGGACAGTCCAGAACATCGGTGCGAACACGCCGCTGCAAGTGCTGACCTCCTATGTCAGGACGCACCGTGTGCGCGCCATCTGCCTCTCCATTGCAGCCCGGCCTCGCCGCTCGGGGAACCTTGAAGCAATCCGGTCCATCGGGAAGCTCGCCCGATCTCAGGGAGGGCTCTTCTTCGTCGGCGGCAGTGGAGTCGGACGCGAAACACCTCAGTCGCTCCATTGCGACTTCGTCGCCTCCTCGGTCACCGATGCGATCCGGCAAACCAGGGACGCTTTTCAACTGAAACCAGGACCAAAGAAACGGGAGCACCCGAAATGAAATTGAACACACTGAAGCGTCAGCAGTTGATCCGTCAGCCCCTCGAAGAGACGTTTTCATTTTTCTCCCATCCCGAGAACCTCGCGATGCTTACCCCGGCGTCGCTCGAGTTCCAGATGCTGACACCGGCACCCATCGAGATGAAGGAGGGAGCCGTGATCGATTATACTGTCAGGCCATTCATCTTTCCCCTTCGATGGACGACGTTCATCACCGATTTCAAACCGCCCCATCGATTCGCCGATCTCCAGCTCCGGGGACCGTATGCCTACTGGCATCACGCGCACACCTTTACCGAGACCGATGACGGAACAATGATGACGGACGAGATTCACTATGCCCTGCCGTTCGGACTCCTTGGAAAGATTGCCCACGCGTTGTTTGTGAGGAGGCAGCTCGACATGATCTTTGATTTCCGCAAGGCAACACTTGAAACAGTCTTTCCGGACACCGCCGCCTCCACCCACATCGCGGTTGCTGCACGTTCGACGAACCGTCGTACGATACGCACCTCCAGGAGAAAGAGAACATCATGACAACGCCACTCATCTCCCTTCAAGGGAGTCAGGCCTCTACTCGCAGCTTCATCCACGAGGATTTCCCTCAGATAACTTCCTCCACTTCTCAGGCTGAATGGACGGAGCTGGAATGGGAGCAGCTCGACAACCGATTGCGAACCGCGGCATTGGCCCGCGGCGATGATCGATCGCTCTGGCTGACAGTTGCCAACGGAGCGCGCCGCGTCCTGCGTCGGTACAGTTCAAGCTTTTTCATCGTCACCCGATTTCTTCCCCGCGAAAAACGGCGCGCGGTGGAAGCCATCTATGCCGCTGTGCGGTATCCGGACGAGATCGTCGATACATTCAAGCTGAGTCCTGCGGAACGCCTTGCACGGCTCAACCTTTGGTCGGAGGCATATGAACGCTCACTCGAATACACAACCCTGCGCGAGGCACTCGCTGACGGAGTTCCAGTCTTTGCCGCCGCGTTTGGACACGTCGTCCGACAGTACGGCATACCACGAGAATACTATCGCTCCTTTCTCGATGCAATGAAGCGTGACGCGGAACCTGAACCGTTCCGAACGCTGGACGATCTCATCGAGTCGTATGTCTACGGAAGCGCCATCGTCGTCGGCTATTTTCTGGCCTACGTGTACGGCCCCTCCGAACGTTCGGAATTCGCGAGAGCACTCAGGGCTTCCCGAAACCTCGGAATCGCATTACAGCTGACGAACTTTCTCCGTGACGTCGGCGACGACAAGGGACGCGGCAGGTTGTATCTGCCACTCGATGTGCTTTCCTCCGAAGGGCTGACTCCCCATACTCTGTATCACCCTCAGAACGCGACCGCCGTTCGACGCGCTCTCGGGCGCTTTGCCCGTATCGCCGAAGAGTATTACGCCGAGGCGGAGCGTGATTTGGGCGCGTTCTCTCGGGATTGCGTTCCCGCCATCAAAGCGTGTATCGAAGTGTACCGGGCTCTCAATCGTCGGCTCGATGCATCGGACCGAAGCCTCTACCATCGCGAATCCGTTCCGCTGATGGAGAAACTTCGCGCACTACCCGCGAGCAAATACTGGAGACTACCACTCGCATTCTTTTTTTGAACGATATGCGAGACTCTGTCATAGAATACAGGAGTAAACGATGAAGGTCGCAATCGTCGGTGCGGGATTCGGCGGATTGAGCGCAGGAATACACCTGCGTCTGGCCGGCCATGACGTAACCATGTTCGAAGCACAGGAGACCGGCGGGGGTCGCGCCAACCGCCTTGTGCGGAATGGTTTTTCGTTCGATAC
>QYQB01000180.1 GCA_007280275.1 bacterium
CAGAGAAGGACAAACCCTTTCTGCCGGAGAGTGAGAGCTACGATTCGTTCCAGCATCTCTATTCTCCTTCTCCGAACGTTTCCTTCTTCAATTCAGATTTCAACATAAACGACCCCTTCGTGACGACCTTTTCCCCGCGCGAGAGTCCTGTTTTCGCCTCCACAAGTTCTCCCAGGACCCAACCCGGAACCACAGCCCTCTTTTCGAACGTCGTATCATTCAGGGCGACGAAAACATAGCGTTCACTTCCATCCTTGATGAGACTCTCCTCACGAATCACTATTCCCTTCACCTCATCGCCGAATGGGATATGCATTTCGGCGAACAGCCCGGGTTTGAGCATCTGGCCCGAATTCTGGACGGCTGCACGGACTTTCACCATCCGGGTTTGTTGATCGACCGTCTCTCCAACATAGAGCAGCTGCGCCCGAATTGCAGTTCTGGAAACGGGTGGCACCACAACCGTAACCTGCGGGCGTCCCCGCAACGCGCTGACATCGCCCTCATGCACCTGCCCATCGACCCAAAGGACCGATGTATTGATGATCTTGAAAGCCGTTGTCGATGGGTCGACGAGTTGACCGATTACGACGTTTCGCTCGACCACAACACCTGCGATCGGCGCCTTGATGGGAAGGATTCCACCAATATGCGATTCAACAGAATTAGCGGAAGAATTGACAACGGACTTCTCGACATCTTCGTCGGTAAGACCAATCGAATGAATTCTTTGGTCTTCGGCCGTGAACTCGGCTCTCGCTTTTTCAAATTCCGCCTGTGCTTCGAGCAACGACTTCTGTGCACCAACACTCTGTTCGATGAGCGATTGTTGACGTCTCAACGCAGCTTCCGCAAAGGTCAAATGGGCTTTGGCCTTGATGAATCCGGACTTGATTTCACCGATCTCCACTCCCTCGATGTGCATCAACTCCTGACCAAGTTGAACGTGGTCACCCAGATTCACCAGGACTTTTGAGACCCTTCCCTGGACCATCGTTCCAACCTGAGCCTCATGGTCCTGGTGGACGGTAAGCTTCGCCGCGATCACGATCTCCTTCTTAAGCGGCTGAATGTCTGCTGCGACGCATTCCAGACCGATATCCTTCACACTTTGCGGCGTCAGCGTGATTCTCTGTGCCTCCCTTTTCTTCTCCAAAGCGGTTCCCGATCCTTCATCTTGTCTGCTGCAACCGGCAAGGGCGACAACGATAGCTATCTGGAGCAGAACGAACAATTCCCTGATGTTTTTCATGGCACTCATCCTTCAAAGAGACGAATCAAGTCTTCTTCCGACGATTTGTTCAAGCCGTGCACGGGCGATGTTGTACGCCAAGAAGACGTCGATGTAACTGCTTCTCGCCTGGAGCACAGTTTGTTTTGCCTGCAGGAATTCCAGATACGTGATCTCGCCCGCGTTGTAGCTTGCTTTGGCAGCACGGAGGATTTCATCAGATTCCGGCAGAATTCCAGTTTGATACAGACGAAGCTGCCGCTCGCTGTTGAGCTTCTCATAGTACGCCGTCCTCACAGCGACGGTCACGGAATCTTCAGCGAATCCCAACTCATGCTCTGCAATTGACAACTCGGCAGAGGCAGTCTGAATCTGTCCGCGTTGATCGAACAGAAACCAGAGCGGGACGGAGATCCCAAGCGACGCGCCGTACAGACCCGAGACGCCATCGCGCGTTTGCCGGAAATACGACGCGGAGAAGCTCGGGAGCAGACTCGACCATGCCAGCGAATACCCCGTCGATGCGATGTCTCGCCTGAGGCTGCTGGCGCGGAGCTGCGTGTTTGACGCTTTCGCCATTTCGAGATATTGCTCGAGGGAAATCGACTCCGGGGCGTAGGTCATGCTGTCTGTCAGCATGAATTCATTGTTTGGTGGGCCTCGTCGCTTCCCCAGAAGAAGCCCAAGTTCATCCATCGCGATCCGCAATTCGCTTATGGCGGTTTGTACAGCATTGAGGGCCTGGCTACGTTGCACACTGGCCGTCAGTTGCTCCAGGTGTGTCCCCTCGCCCAGATCGCGCCGTGCTGCCGATTTCTTTGCGAAGTCCTCTGCAACCGACTGGTTTTCGTCCGCCAGCGATAGCTTCTGCTGTTTCGCGATGATGTTGGAATACACAATCTTCACTCGGGATATGATTTCGTTTTCAGTCGCGGTGTATTCCGTCTCGGCCGCACGGATTTCGGAAAACGCCCGGGAGCCACGCAAAGCAATCGTGGTTGGAAAGTCAAACGACTGCGCGAATTCTAGCGTGCGCTCGCTGAATTGCTCCAATCGGCTACCAAGAGGAATAAATGCGTAGTTGACTGAAAGTGAAGGCGGAGGCAGCGATAGAGATCGCCAGAACTGGCCGCGCTGCGCATCGATACGTCGCCGACTGATGTTGGATTGAGGATTGTGATTGATCGCGATCGCAATCGCTTCTTTCAGTGAGAGTTGTCTGACTGCTTGGGCAGAGATCCGAAAACAGAAGCAGAACACACCGAGCGTTAGCAAGAGAAGAAACCGTTTCACAACTAGCCTCCCGGGAAAGTCGGACATGGTTCGGGGAAAGCAGGGCAAGCCCTTTTTCCACGATTGACAGGAACGAGATGACGGATCAGGTGAACTGAAGCCTAGGCTGCAACAGGGGGACGAATGATCGGCTCCGATGGCAGATCGATTAGTTCATCGGCGGCGATGGCTGAGAGCGGAGTGAGAACTTCTACGAGAGAAGTTAACGTCAGAGCTGATGGCAAAGCCTTCAGATGACAGACACAGGAGCAAGTGGATGACGTGTTTAGAGAGAAATCCTGTATGGGTGGAGCATCCCTAGAGAGCAGCACGCATATGAGAGAACTACAGTCTTCGGTTTTGCCGGTCTGAAGGCAATCCGATTCACCGCACCAGAATACGGAGAGAATCAGCAGCACCACCTGCAGAGCCGACACCGGACCAAGATATTTCGCAAATGCTCGAATCATCGCAGCAAGAGTCTACAAATATTTAGCCGCATCAGCAAGAACCTCAAGACCACAACCTCGCGAATCTTCGTCTCAGCCTGATTCTCAGATTCGATACGGCTTCGTGGCCACCAGCAAGGAATATTTCCTTCACGGACCTGTCACGCTTTTTCATGGCGCCCGCCTGATACCTCATTTGATCTTTGCCTTGAGCAGGTTGAGATCATCGCTTGTAAGGCGTATGTTCGTCACATCCTGAACAGCCAGTTTGCGGTTCATGATCGCTTTGGGATTTTCGAGGTGACCAAGCCCCAATGCATGGCCGAATTCATGGACAAGGGTAAGCCTCAGATCATCCTCCTTCTCAAACTCATAGATATTGATAGCCTTCCCGTCGTACACCCCTTTTTCGAAATCTCTCGACCTGACGTAGGTCCCGTTGAAATTCTCAACTTCCAGATTGAATTTCTGTGAGAGCGCATGCATCTTCTCGCCGAGCTTGTTGAGTTCCTCGCCTTTCGAATTCAACTCAATCACTTTCTTGTCGAGGGCGCTCTGTTCATCCTCCAGTTCCTTCTTTCTGTTCTGAAGATATCGTTGCTCAGCATCCGTATGCTCTCTCCCCTCATTCCATCGTGTAACTCTGGAGTTGTAATCGCTCAGGTGATACTGGTAGGCCTGAGCAGTCTCCTCATACGCCCGTCGAAACTGATCAACGGACCTCGCCCGTTCGTCATACTCGGCCTGAAGCTGATCGAACGACTTTCCGTTTTCATCGATTTTCGCCTTCGCACCTTTCGCCTCCAGTAACCGCTCCTGGCGCCAATCGAAGATGAGACTGATTTTCATCGTTCCGTTTTGACTCAACTGGAAAAGCTCTCTCGCAGCAGCGTCTTCCCACACTTTGATTGCCTCTTCAGCAATCTGAAGAAACCTCTCCTGACTGATCCCAAAGCGGGAGTCGAAGGTTCCCAGCGAATAGTCCACAGGGAAATCTGGAGAAGCGATCTCCACCTGTCCCGGGGGCGCTTCGTCAACCGAAGACACTTGTCGGCGGGTTCCCTCCTCATATAATTTGAAGAGGAAGAAAACACTCACTGCAAGGAGTACGTATGAGAGAATCTTTTTCGGGCTCATGAAAACCAGGACATTCTATTTGCTTTTACTTACTGCTTCGGCTCACAGGCTTCAGAAGAAGATCCTGGAAATCGAAGCTGAAATCGGTTGCCGGCGAGACGGCTCTCATTTTTACCTGATCGATGCTCCCGTCGGGATTGAGAGCGAACGTGACAAACGCATCTGCGCGCAGCTCGGGATTTCTCCAACGCGCGACGAACGTGTCGTATTGCCAGTGTTCGAGATTCCCTTCCAACGAGGGCGTATGGCCGAACCGCATGACGAGCCTGCCATTCTCAAATGTGATTGTCACGTCGCCGTACCATGGATCGTTGTATGTCCCTGCATAGGACGCGAGAGGCAACGGCGGACGCGAGGCGCTGTCTCTTTTCGCCGAGGTCTGTTTCTCCGCCGTCGCGACCATTGAAATAGAACGGGCGCGGAACTTCTTATAGGCACCGAGCCAGTCGGTTTTCATTCCACCCAGAAATTGGTCGAGAATGTGGTAGGTGATTACCTCGAAGGCCTCTTCGGATTCCTGGTTCGTAAGGACAGCAACGCCGAGCTTGAGTTCCGGGATCATTGCCACCTTGGAAACGTAGCCCGGAAGTCCCCCCGTATGTTGGAGCAGCTTGTACCCGCGGTAATCGCGGATGCCGAAGCCAAGGCCGTACCCGTTGAAGTTCGGTCTCAAAGCCGCCAGCTCAGGAGGCGGATTACCGATCGGAATCGGGGTGACGATGCTCCAAAGCTGCACGGTTGTCCGCGGCGAAAACAACCATGTCCCGCCGACGACACGTCCCGAATCGAGTTGAACAATCATCCATTTGGCAATGTCCCTGGCGCTGGCGTTAATGTCCCCCGCAGGATTCGTATTGTCGCTGGTGAATGGCTCGATAGGACGAACTCTCCCATCGATGCTGGCGTGAGTGACTGCAACATTTCCCCCGCCCGTTGCGTCGGAATGGCGGACATTGCTGTCAGTCATACCGACTTTCGCCAGAATCCTGGTCGCTACGAATTCTTCCCAACTCAATCCGCTGACCGCTTCGATCACCTCACCGGCAATCAGGTAGAGAACGTTGTCA
>QYQB01000310.1 GCA_007280275.1 bacterium
GCCTTCAACCAGCGCGGCCCGTGGTGGAACGCCGGCGCCCAGCACATGAGCTTCGCGTTCCCCAAGAAATACTTTGACAGCGTGGGACTCGTTTCGATGATCGATCGACTATGCTTGTGCAGGTAGTATTCTGGAAACCGCCGTATACGGAACCGTACGTACGGTGGTGTGGGAGGACGGCGGGGGTAACCCCGCCTCCTACCCGATTGTGTGGAGAGAACGGCCTTGCTTGAGTCGCGTGCTTACGGTCGTTTGTGTTCCAGGTACCGTTTCACTTCGGTGGCGACGACGAGTTCTTCATTCGTCGGTATGATCGCCACTTTTATCCTTGAAGTGTCGTGTGAAATGAGGCCCTCTCTTGGGTTGGCGTTGTTCTTGTCCTCGTCGAGCACGACGCCGAGATTGTCCATGTTCGCGATAATTGCTTTGCGCAGGCGGACGGAGTGTTCCCCGGCACCGGCTGTGAACACGATGCAATCGGCACCATTCAGTGCCACCAGGTACTCTCCGATGTATCTCTTTACATTGTACACAAACGTCTTGAACGCAAGCTCGGATCGCTTATCCCCGTTGTCCATTCCTTGTTCGATATCCCGGAAATCTCCGCTGGTCCCCGAGATCCCGTAAATCCCGCCTTTGGACATCAAGATCTTACCGATCTCTTGCACTGAGAGATTCTCCTGTTCCATCAGATACAAGAGGCCAAACGGATCAAGATCGCCCACGCGTTTCGCGTTTGGCAATCCGCTTTGCGGGCTCATCCCCATCGAGGTATCGATAGACCAGCCGTCTTTGATAGCGCAGATGGAAGAGCTTCCGCCGAGGTGGCAGGAGATGACTTTTTGTGCGCCGAACAATTCCTTCGCCCGCATTCCGATGTATCGGTGAGAAGCTCCGTGGAATCCGTACTTGCGAATCCCGTGCTTCTCGTAGTACTCGTAAGGGATGGCGTACAAGTACGCCTCGGGTGGAATGTTCACGTGGAAATGGGTCTCGAAGAGTCCGACGCGAGGAATAGACGGAAGAAGATCGCTGAACACTGAGATTGCAAGTACATAGATGTCTGTATGGACAGGAGCCAGTGAACGATATGCCTCCATCGCTTTGAGCACGTCGTCTGTTAACTCAACGCAGCCGGTAACGCCTTTCGCATGAACGGTCTTGAAACCGACGGCGGCGAGATTGTCAATGAGGCCCGCTTTCTTCATCGAATTCAACGTCAGGTTGACGGCTGCCGGATAGTCGGGAACGGGTTGCTTGACTTCCATCTTCTCTTCGCCGGCACGATTGAATGTATAGATCCCTTCCTTGTCGCCGATTCGTTCCGCGTTTGCCTGGAACAGGACGTGCATGGTGGCCAGATCGTACAATTTGCACTTGAACGAGGTGCTGCCCGGGTTAGCAATGAGGAGTGTCATGCGAAATCAAAGTCTCTAGGTCTTTTTGAGCTTGGCGATGACTTGCTCTGCAATTCGGCGAATTCTCTGTTCGCTGATGGCATCAGGGGACGAATGTGTTTCGTACGACTCCGACTGGCTGCTCGGCATGGGTGTCGCGTCGCACGTCGTGATGCGGCCCGGCAGGTTGAATTTGTCGCGCAGCGTCATCAAACGGTCCCGTTCTCTTTCCGGAAGAACGTTCATGTTCCCCAGCTGGATGGCTTTCCAGACAATACTCGCCGTGTGTTCGAGCGTCTCCAGTTTGTGATACGCGTTAAGGAGATCACTTCCGAGTGTCAGTGTGCCATGATTCTGAAGAAGAACAGCATCCGAGTTCTGTATGAGCTCGCGTATGCTGTCCGGAATCTCCATCGTTGAGGGGAGTCCGTATGGCGCCAGGGGGACAGCTCCAATCACGATGATCGCTTCAGGAAGAACGCACTTATCGAGGGGAATTCCGGCTACTGCAAAACTCGTGGCGTAGGGGGGGTGCGCGTGAACAACAGCCTTGACATCAGGGCGCGTCTTGTACACTTCCAGGTGCATCATCACTTCGCTCGACGGGCGGAATTTCGAGTTGCCGGAGACGGCTTTTCCCGACCGGTCGACTTTGATGATCATCTCAGTGGTCATGAATCCTTTGCTCACGCCTGTGGGCGTTGTGAGCAATTCGCGGCCGTTCAAGACGGCGGTGATATTCCCGTCGTTCGCCGCCACGTATCCACGTGTCCAGATTCGCTTGCCAATCTCGACAATGAGCCTTCGTAACTCCATTTCATCCTGCATTGAGTCTTTCCCTTCTATATCAAGTCTCTCAGAACGTCTTCATGTGGGTTTTTGATAAGCACATACCCCGCCAGCATCCCGTCTTCTTTCACCGCATCGATCGCCGGATGCACCGCGGCTTCCAGAGCGGCGATGTCGCCAGTCATGACGACAATTCCTTTCCCCCCGACAGCCATCGCTACGTGGACCCTGATGATGTCCAGGTCGGCTTCTTTGACAGCGCAATCGGCAGCTTTGATTGCTGAGGCTACGGAAAAGGTCTCAATGATGAGCATGGCGGGGACTCCCGCACCGGACTTCGTTTCAAGCATCGTCGTGCCGGTGATTGCAGGGAACACGCGTGGATCCACCCGTGGTATGACAGTCAGATTGACAACAGAAAAGCCCCCGACTTCGCGTGCAATATTGATTGCGGTTTCCACGTCGGCGACAGCTCCCCGCACGATCATCAAATACTTGCCCGAGCAGATGGATCTCGCTACCAGTTTCTCCACGTTCGCAGATTTCAGAACCTCATCCTGAACATGGTACCCCTTGTAGATGCTTGCCAACTCAATGATGCCAAGGGCGTCTCGTGTTTCCATCACACTCTCTCAATAGTTATTTCGTCCTCTGTAATCTTTTTCACAACGCCGTCGATTGACGCATGCATGGTGCAGGAGATCTCAGAAGATGCTCTGCCGATCATATCATACGTTTTCACTCGGTCGCCTTCCTTCACAGCAGGTCGGGCCGGTGTCCCGGAGTGCTGACGAAGAGGAATACGAACAACGTTCGGATGTATGTTCAGTTGTTTGAGCGGACCTTCATCGCGGAATTTGGTTACGTCGAGCCGCTGCTTCAGCTTTGTCACCGGCACTTTGCGGTATTCGAACATCGGATGGAGCGCCGGTCGTTCTCCGCTCCACGCCGGTTTTTGTGACCTCGCCAGCCGCTTGTCAATCAGTGTCGCGCCTTTTGGATCCAAACCCTCAGGACATGCGTACATCGTGCAGAGATTGCACTCGCAGCAGAAGAGATTCCCCGGATTGGTCAAGGGAAGATCCTCACGCGTAAACATCCGGTTGCGCATCGCCAATTCAGGTCGAACGGGATGACCAAGCAGGTATCTCGGACACAGTTCAGTGCAGAACGAGCACTGATCGCACCCCGCCTTCGCAATGATGTCCACAGCGTGATCCGAGCTGAACCGCCGGTACATGGTGACGCAGTAGTGGTCAGCCGGCAGGACAATAAGCGCAGAAGTTCGTTTCGAAACGGCCTTGCTGAGGTCCGCTTCGAGCGCCCCCATCATCAGACCTCCCGATCGCACCACATAGTCCTCGGCGGTTATCTTGAAATGCGAGAGGACCTCCGCGTACGATGTCCCGACCGGGACCTCCACGGTGGCAGGTTCTTCCACTGCGCCCGCAATGGAGATGAACTTGGTTACCACTGGCTTGTTCGTACCGATATTGTAGAGCGTCTCGACATTCTGTACGACGCACCCCACTGAGAGCGGCAAGGCGCCTGCGGGTACAATTCTCCCCGTCGTCATGTAAATGAGGGTCACTTCATCGCCGGCGGGATACACATCTTCGATCGGCTGAACCCTGCAATTGCCCGACACCCTGGATTCCAGGAATTGAATTTCTTCGTGATGTTTTTCCTTGATCCCGATGATTCCTTCACGGGAGCCGGTGAGCTGCATCGCGATCTTGAACCCCTCCAGCACCGCGTCGCCGTGGTTGCGAAGGATCTGCATATCTTTGTGCAGCAGCGGCTCGCATTCCGCCGCGTTCATGATGATCGTGTCGGGGTTGGAATTCAGCTTGACATGGGTAGGGAAGCCCGCACCGCCGGCCCCGATGATACCCAGGTTCTGAATCTCATTGATGGTCAACAACAAGCTCCTTGCCGCTGCTATTCTGTGTACTCAATCTTGTCAACGATTGCCATGATCAGCGTTCTGATCGGCGCGAAGTCCATATGGAAGACGTCCCGTGCAACACCCGGAGCGCCGCCGCACACAACGATGTCGCCGATGTTGGCTCCCACATAATCGACGGCGACCCATTCATTCCCATGAGGTTTCCCGTCGGGATTGACCGGTTGTACAACGTAGACGGTCTTGCCGTTATACGCCTTGTGCTTTGCCGACGAGACAATCTTTTTTTCAACTCGTGCGAGGAACATCAGGCAATTGTCTCCACCAATTCCACAATGCTGGCATTGACTGGCGCGAAGCCGCTTTCAAAAGCCTGCGAGGCGTCTGTGCTTGTTACATAGACAACAGTGTCGCCCCCCGTCGCGAGATTCAAGGGATCCGCGGCGACGAGCGGGGAATCAGTCTCCTTCATGTCCGACGATACCGGTTGGACGATGGAGAGACGGCATCCCTTCAGTTCGGCTGCCTTGTTCGAGGCCCAGACGAACCCAATCACGATCCCAAGCTTCATTTCCGGCCTTGAGTGGAGTGCGTGATCTGAAGATCGTCGATGATGGCCATGATCACCGCATCGATCGGCGCGTTCTTGGTTGACTCGGTCATTCGGGCGGAAGACCCGTACGAGAGAAGAACGAAACACCCCTCGCCCGCCTGCACCGCGTCGACAGCGACATGGTACGTGCTCAGAGGTTTCCCCTTGTGGTCAACTTCTTTGCACAAGAGGAGTTTCTTCCCGTTGAGGTTCTCGTCCTTCTGCGTCGAAATGACCGTTCCGACTACTTTCGCGAATATCATGGGTCCTCAGCCTTTGAGTGACTTGTCGATCTCTTCAACCGGACGGGGAATAACCAGATGGGAAACGACCTCCCCGATCTTGGAAGCGGCATCTGCGCCGGCTTCGATTGCGGAACGGACGGATGCGACGTCTCCTTCGATCAGAAACGAAACATATCCGCTTCCGACCTGACGCCATTCCACCAGTTCCACGTTGGCCGCTTTAATCGCAGCGTCTGCACCCTGGATCAACGGTGCAAATCCTTTTGTCTCCAGAATCCCGATTGCGCTTTTTGCTGCCATGGCCTTATCTCCTCACTTCATTTATATGTGTGATTATTCAATGCACTTGCCACCAAGGCTCGAAGACACCAAGTAAGATATCTATTTTTTTTCGACCAGAGACCTTCGTGCCTTCGTGACTTTGTGGCATCAATCTTCAACTGAATCTCTAAACAAATCGCAGTGCGCCATGTGTCATAATGCGGCGCTTGCGGACGAAATTCAAAGGAGTACAGATCCCCTCTCCGGTCGGTGTTGCAATGGTGTGGGAGAAGTATCCTTCGCCCAGGTCCCCGCCGTCGCCCCGCAGCGTCCCGCCGTTGATGGTCTGAACATCGCAGTCCATCACGCGCGTGTACTTTGTGGCGCGGTTCATATCCCGTGTAAAAATGCCCGCCGTATGCCTGAAGCCATGCTCTGCCTTCAGCGAGGCCTGCAGTCCGTCTTCAAAGTCCTTGACCCTGACGACAGGGATGCAGGAGGTCATCTGTTCGGCAACCACCCAGGGATGCTGGCGGTCGGTTTCGCCGAACAAAAGCGGAACACTGTCGGATAGGTTAAGCCCGATTGCTTTTGCAAGCACATTCGCATTGCGCCCAACGTAATCGCGTCCGATGAGC
>QYQB01000104.1 GCA_007280275.1 bacterium
GCCACAACTTATCCTGTACTACACCATTCTTCAATCCGGCCGACACCGCGTTCTTTGTCAGTGCCATTGCTTCATCGAGGGTCGACGTGATTGGCTTCTCACAGTACAACGCTTTTCCGGCCTTGATCGCCTTGCTGACCCCGGCACTGCGCTGGCTCGTTACCTGTGCATCGAAATAGATCTGGTTGTTGGGATCGGCAAGACAACTGTCCAGGTCCGTCGAATAGCGCTTCAACTCATACTGTGCTGCCATTGATCTGAGCTTCTCTTCGTTGCGACCGAGGAGAATCGGGTCTGGCATTATCACATCACCCGACTTCGTCTTTACACCACCTTGTTCTCGAATGGCCAGGATGGATCGCACCAAATGCTGGCGGGTCCCCATACGACCGGTGACACCATTCATGATAACGCCGAGAGTATGAATACGTGGTTTTTGCATTGCCTTGAGCTCCGGAACAAATAATCGGTGATTGGGAGTTACTGCGCTTTTGGTTTTTCTGTGCACTGAGGCCACGCTCCCGCTGGAAGCGGAGGCACCTCTATGCCTGCTTTCGGCAGTGTCCCCTCGAGCTCCTGTCGCCAGTGGGCAACATCGCCTGCGGGACCGTAACAATAGATCATATGCAATGGCGTCTCGCCCATATTCGTGAGTTGATGAAACAGACCTCCCGGTATGGAGACCGCCTGGCCTGCATTCAATGTCTGGCGTTCTTCTCCGAGGCACATTTCACCTGTCCCATCCACGATGAAGTAGATCTCCTCCTGCTCCTGATTGTGCCATGGCACCTGGCCACCTTTCGGTTGAAGCGTCACATATCCCATACTAAACGATTTCGCCTGAATAGGTGATGCGCCACCTACCAGGTTTTGTGTTCTTCGTCGCGCCGGGTAGTGGCGCCCTTCAATCTTGCTCAGATCAGCAATCGTCATGTGCGAAATCTCCAATTTGCCGCTGAATTGCCTTAACCATTTTCTTCGAAAGAGCCCGGGGGGATTGAAACCAGAGGTTCGGGGCGTTGACGCCGACTTGTTCTACGATCAACACTACGAAACTACGGCAGAATGGAGAGAAACGCAAATGCGGTCAGCATGTTTCCAAGGGTGAGTCCAGAACGTCAAGAAAGGTGAAAGCCGCTCCCCCTACAGGTGCTTCCCTTCAAGTTCGACCAACTTCCTGACCCAATCCATCATCTCCTGAAACTGGATGGGAAGGAGCGACTGTGCACCATCTGAAAAGGCTTCTTCAGGATTCGGATGAACCTCTACGATCAATCCGTCGGCTCCGACTGCAACTGCAGCCTTGGCGAGCGGGGTGACAAGGCTTCGGACGCCTGTGCCGTGGCTGGGATCAACAATGACGGGGAGGTGGCTCATTTCTTTCAAGGCGGGGACTGCCGAAAGGTCGCATGTGTTCCGGGTATAGTCTTCGAATGTCCGGATTCCCCTCTCACACAGAATGACTTCGTAGTTTCCCTGAGAGAGGATGTATTCTGCGGACATCAGAAGTTCCTTCAAGGTGCTCGACATTCCGCGTTTCAGGAGTACCGGTTTGCGTATTTTCCCAACCTCCTTGAGCAAAGCAAAATTCTGCATGTTTCGGGCACCAATTTGCAGGATGTCGGCGTAGTCGGCAACAAGGGGGACATCGCCCGGAGTAATGACTTCCGTGATGACGTGAAGCCCCGCCTTGTCCCCTGCCTCCTTAAGGAACTTCAGCCCTTCTTCCTCGAGTCCCTGAAAGCTGTATGGAGACGTTCTCGGCTTGAATGCACCTCCGCGAAGCACTTTTGCGCCAGCTGCCTTGACGACTTCGGCAGACAGGATGATCTGTTCCCGGCTTTCAACGGAACAGGGTCCTGCCATCACGACAAAATGCTTGTTGCCTATGATCGTTGGCTCGCCGCCGCTCTTCGAAGTCAGCACGACCTGACTGCGTGCATCCTTCCACTCTCTTCCCGCCAGCTTGAATGGTTTGAGAATCGGGACAACGCTTTCGACACCATCGACTGAGTCGAGCGCCTGCAAACGCGATTTGCCACGTTCGTCTCCTACGCATGCTATGACGGTGCGCCTTTCTCCGAAAATGGGATGCACCTGATAGCCAAGTCCCTTGACTTTTTCAATAACGTGATCGGTCTGCTGCCGAGTTGCATCGGCCTTCATGACAATAATCATTTTCTCTCCAATATCATCCTATTTCTTCATCGTGTTTTCGGGCCTCAGGGAACGTACAACTGCTCCCGCCTGCCACATTTCTGAGTTTTTCCACTCATCAAGTTCAATCTGAAGCTTCTCGCGATAGTCCCGGGCACTGCAAGTATCGAGGACGCGGCGCGTCTCAACCCCCTCCTTCACATCCCGGTAGAGCAACTCGAAGAGGGGCTTCGTTGCCGCCTCGAATCGCCTGGACCAATCCAGGGCTCCGCGTTGCGCTGTTGTACTGCACGCGCCAAACATCCAGTCCATTCCATGATTGCCGACGAGAGGATACAAGCTCTGAGTTGCTTCTTCCACGGTCTCATTGAACGCCTCGCTGGGAGAATGCCCCATGGCACGAAGTGTGTCATACTGTGCTTTCATCAGTCCGGCAATTGCGCCCATCAACACACCGCGCTCACCTGTGAGATCGCTATGAACCTCTCTTTCAAAGGTTGTCGGGAAGAGATAGCCCGAGCCAATCGCGATACCAAGCGCCAGCACACGCTCCTTCGCCCGGCCTGTCGCATCCTGATGGACAGCGTAGCTTGCGTTGATGCCGCTTCCGGCGAGGTAGTTCGTCCGCACTGTACGGCCGGATCCTTTTGGAGCGACGAGGATGACATCGACGTCCGGAGGAGGTATCACACCGGTCTGATCCTTGAACACAATGGAGAATCCATGTGAGAAAAACAATGCCTGCCCTTTCTTGAGATGCTTCTTGACGAGTGGCCATTGTTCTTTCTGACCAGCATCGGAAAGGAGATACTGAATTACCGTTGCACGGTCCAGGACATCCTCGATGTTCGAGAAAAGGGTCTTTCCTTCGACCCATCCATCCCGAATAGCATCATCCCATCCTTTTCCCCCTTTCCGTTGTCCGACAATCACGGGAATGCCGTTATCGCGGAGATTCAGCGATTGACCATGGCCTTGCGGACCGTAGCCGATGATTGCGACCACCTCATTGCGTAGCTTCTCCTGTGCCAGCGAAAGGGGGAACTCCTCACGCGTGACGACTTCTTCGACAACTCCACCAAAGTTCATTCGTGCCATTGTGCTGTGCTCTCCTGATTATCGATGAATGATTTCACTTTCTATTTATCACACATTCTCCACGCTGTATGGCTTTCCTTATCAAACGATACGATCTATGATCGCTTGTGCCATTTCACGGGTCGTGAGTTTTCCACCCAAATCCGTTGTCCTCAATCCATTCGAAATCGCCTTATCGACAGCAGCCTCGACCGCAGACGCTTCCTGCTCGAGCCGGAGGCCATAGCGCAGCAAAAGCGCCGCACTCAGGATGGAGCCAATGGGATTGGCAATTCCTCTGCCTGCGATGTCCGGAGCTGAACCGTGGATCGGTTCGAACAAACCGGGACCGCCTTCACCGAGAGAAGCCGAAGGGAGCAACCCCATCGAGCCCGCAAGGACGGAAGCTTCATCGGTCAGGATGTCTCCGAAGGTATTCTCCGTGACGATGACATCGAAATTCGCCGGGGAGGTAATCAAGCGCATTGACGCTGTATCAACAAGCATATGCTCAAGACTGACGCCCGGGTTCCCCTTGCCAAGTTCGGTTGCTATCTGTCGCCACAGTCTCGATGTTTCAAGCACATTAGCCTTGTCCACAGATGTCACTTTCTTTCTGCGCGATTTCGCGAGATAGAAGGCAAGATTCAGGATACGTTCGACCTCGTAATCATAGTATTCCATAGTATCCACGGCACGAGTCCGGCCGTTCTCCTCAAACCGCCCTTTCGGCTCGCCAAAGTACAAACCTCCGGTAAGTTCCCTCACTACCAGCAGATCGACGCCTTCCAGGATTTCTGCCTTCACAGGGGAAGAATCAAGAAGTGCAGGGTGCGATCGCACGGGGCGCAGATTTGCATACAAACCCAATCCCTTGCGGATCGCGAGCAAGCCTTGTTCAGGGCGAACGGGGGCGGTTGGATTGTCCCACTTGGGACCCCCGACGGCACCAAGGAGAACAGCATCTGCCGCTTTGCACGCAGACAGCGTTTCATCAGTGAGTGCTACGCCGTGTTTTTCGATTGAACATCCGCCGAGAGGATATTCCGCGAAGGAAAAGCTATGTCCCTTGTGCTTGGCGATGGCTTCCAAAACACGCACTGCTTCTGCTGTCACTTCCGGGCCAATTCCATCACCAGGGAGGGTAACGATATGTGCTTTCACTGTGGTATTCCTGGATTCATGAATACGATGAGGCCAGCATCAGACCATATTCTACGCTGTCGGCCAATGCGTGCCAGCTTGCTTCAATAATGTTGGCGCTTGCTCCAACCGTACTCCACCGATGAGTACCATTCTGGGTCTCGATGAGCACGCGAGTGATAGCGGCGGTGCCGTGTTCACCGTCCAGTATGCGCACTTTGTAGTCGACAAGCTGAAAGGAGTTGATTGCCCCGTAGACGGGAGACAACGCCTTGCGGATAGCAGCATCAAGCGCGTGCACGGGGCCGGTACCGTCTGCGACAGTGTGCAGGATCTCATCCTGGACTTTGACTTTCACTGACGCTTCGGCAAACAATCCCCGGCCCCTCCGATGCTCAACGTTGACTGCGAAATCGATCAGTTCAAACGGTGGCTGGTAGCCCGGTTGCTGCCGTTTCAACATCAGAGCGACCGACGCTTCGGCGGCTTCGAAGGAGAAGCCTTTTGCTTCAAGGGCCTTGATCTCATTCAGGACTTCCGCAACTCCAGGACCCGAATTGATGTCCAGCCCGAACTCTTCAGCTTTACTCAACAGATTGCCACGCCCGGAAAGTTCAGAGACAACGACGCGCAGCTGGTTTCCGACAAGCGCCGGATCGATATGCTGATAGGATTGCTCACTCCGTCGGATCGCTGCGACATGAATTCCACCCTTGTGGGCGAACGCAGACTTCCCGACATACGCCAGATGCTCATCGGGTGAGAGATTTGTGACTTCGGCGACAAAGTGAGAAAGATCGGTTAGTCTCCTCAGTTGCCCCTCTGGCAGGCACTTCAGACCCAGCTTCAATTCGAGATCTGCAATCACTGATATCAGGTTGGCATTGCCGCAGCGTTCGCCGTAACCGTTGATTGTTCCCTGAACGTGGACACACCCCTCAACCACGGCCGTAAGAGAATTCGCTACGGCACATTCCCCATCGTTGTGGGTGTGGATACCGAGCGGACCAAGCTTCTCGCCCTTCAGTGTACGAAGAATGGCCCCCACTTCCCAGGGCATCGTTCCTCCGTTGGTGTCGCAGAGAACAACCATCTCAGCGCCCCCCTCCACTGCAGCGCGGAGCGTTGCGAGCGCATAGTCCCGATTCAATTTGTAGCCATCAAAGAAATGTTCGGCATCGTAAATGACGCGCCGGTTACTCGAGACGAGAAATCCAATGCTTTCCTTAATAATACGCAGATTTTCAGCGGGAGTAGTCTGGAGGACCGCCTCGACATGGAGCATCGAGGTTTTACCAACCACAGTGCAAACACTTGTCTGCGCATCAAGCAAGGCGAGGATATTCACATCCGTTGATGGATCGCCTCCAACACGACAGGTCGATCCAAATGCGGTCACGACGGCGTTGCGAAGCGGGATTTGCTTCACACGGCGGAAGAAATCCACATCCTTTGGATTGGATCCCGGCCATCCCCCCTCAATGAAGTCCACACCAAGGTCGTCAAGCCTTTCAGCGATCTTCAATTTGTCGTCGCAGGAGAGAGAGATTCCTTCCCGTTGCGTTCCATCCCTTAGCGTCGTATCATAGATTTGTATTTTCATCCGAGGCTCCTCCACTCCTAACGATGACCCGCTTCGTACTCAGCAATCTTCTCCTCAAACCTCAGCAAGTACCCGAGTTCATCAGTCCCCTCAAGCAAACACGTCTTCGAAAAACCATCGATGGGGAACTGAATTGTTGTGCCCCCGGGCAAACGAATCGTTTGCGACTGGAGGTCGATTGTCAGCTCCACGGTCGACTGGTCGCGCACCAACGCACTCAGTAGCAGGTGATCCGCAGCGCTCACGACGATCGGCAGAATTCCGTTTTTGAGCGAATTGTTCTTGAAAATGTCAGCGAACGAAGTGCTGATGACGGCGCGAATCCCGTTGCCAACGAGTGCCCATGCTGCGTGTTCGCGCGATGACCCGCAACCGAAGTTGCTCCCTGCCAGCAGAATCGCTCCGCTCCGGTATTGAGGTTGATTGAGAACAAAATCAGGTTTCGGGGAACCATCCGGATTATAGCGCCAGTCGGAAAACAGGTATGCCCCAAGGCCTGATTTGTCAGTCACTTTCAAGAATCGGGCCGGGATGATCTGATCCGTGTCGATATCATTCACAAGCAGCGGCACGACTCGCGATGTAAACGGAGGGTAATGGTTCATAATATCCAGTCAATCACTTAATGGTTGATAAGGGTCCTGACATCGGTGATCTTGCCTGTCACTGCCGCCGCCGCAGCCGTCAACGGAGAGGCCAAAAACGTGCGCCCGCCCTTTCCCTGCCGCCCTTCGAAGTTACGGTTGCTGGTTGAGACAGCAACCTGTCCCGGATCCAGCTGATCGCCATTCATCGCAATGCACATGGAACACCCGGATTCGCGCCATTCAGCCCCGGCCTGTTTGAAAATCTTGTCCAGGCCTTCCGCTTCAGCCTGTCTCTTGATAGCCTGGGAACCGGGTACAACCAACACGCGGACGGATGACGGTACGCTTCGACCTTTAAAGACCGTGGCCGCTTGTCGCAGGTCGGTGATACGCGAGTTGGTGCAGCTTCCGATGAAAACGACGTCAACAGGTTTCCCAATGAGCGGTTCACCGGGTATCAATCCCATATAATCAAGTGATTTCTGCATTGCAAGTCTGCTCGATGAATCGGCGATGTCTTCGGGAGCCGGAACAGATCCGGTCACAGACACACCCATCCCGGGATTTGTCCCATACGTAATCATCGGACTGAGCTCCGTGGCATCAATGACTATGCTTTCATCGTATGTTGCGCCGTCGCCGCTCGGGAGCGTGCGCCACTGGTTGAGCATCTTTTCCCATTGAGCACCCTGCGGAGCGAATTCCCTTCCGGCCAGGTACTCGAATGTCGTATCGTCGGGGGCAATCAATCCTGCACGTGCGCCTCCTTCGATAGACATGTTGCAGACGGTCATTCGCTCTTCCATGGAAAGAGATTTGATGGCTTTGCCGGTGTATTCGAACACGTGGCCCGTCCCCCCGGCCACACCGATCTTCGCAAGGAGTGCGAGAATGATGTCTTTCGCGGTGACACCGACCTGAAGAGTCCCTTCCACGCGGACTTCGAATGTCCGCGGCTGTCGCTGGAGCAAACACTGGGTGGCCAGCACGTGTTCAACCTCACTCGTGCCGATGCCAAAGGCAAGCGCGCCGAACGCACCATGCGTGGACGTGTGACTGTCGCCACAGACGATCGTCATACCCGGCTGCGTCAGACCCAGCTCCGGACCGATCACGTGGACGATCCCCCGCTGCGGGCTGTGCATTCCGGTAAACCGGATGCCGAACTCCTGACAGTTTGTTTCCAACTGTTCAATCTGTTTGGCCGCTACTTTGTCTGTCATCGGGATCGAAGGATCGAGCGTAGGAATGCTGTGATCCACGGTGGCAAACGATTTGTCCGGCCTCCGGACCTTCAGTCCGCGCTGCCGCAAGCCCGTAAATGCCTGGGGTGAGGTAACCTCATGCAGGAGGTGAAGGTCGATATACAGCACGGCCGGCGAACCGGGCTCCTGAGTAACAAGATGGCTGTTCCAAACTTTTTCAAACAACGTCAAGGGTTTGTTCATTTCCATTTTCTCGTCATGGTGAAAGGGTGCTCACTCTCGGAACTATCACACGGTTACAGTTTGCTGATTCGGGGAGGATTGCTGTCCTTCGCGCCGTTTCTTGGCATTGATAGCACGGTTCAAGGCTTCCAGGTATGCCTTCGCACTTCCCGTGATCACATCCGTGCTCACGGCCCGGCCATTGAACAGTACTCCATCGAAGTCAACGCGGACAAACACTTCACCGATAGCGTCGTGGCCGAATGTCACAGACTTGATGGAGTATTCCGTCAGCTTGCCGATTACACCAGTGATTCGTTCGATAGCTTTGTACGCAGCATCGACGGGACCGTCGCCTGTCGCAGAGTCCACGAACCGATCGTCACGCAATCGCAGTTCAACCGTCGCCGTCGGACGCAGGTTGGTTCCGCTGAGCACCTGGATATTCTCGAGGTGGTACAAACCTTCTGCAGCGCTCTCACGATCTTCAACGATGGCAATCAGGTCTTCATCGAAAATGTCTTTCTTCTGGTCAGCGATTGTGCAAAAAGTCCGATACGCCTGTTCCAACTCCTCGATGGACAGATTGTAACCGAGTTCCCCGTAGCGCTGCTTGAGAGCGTGGCGGCCCGAGTGTTTCCCAAGCACCAGCGTGCTGTGCTTGATGCCCACCGATTGCGGCGTCATGATCTCATAGGTAATCCGGCTTTTGAGCATCCCGTCCTGATGGATGCCTGCTTCGTGGGCAAATGCGTTTGCGCCGACAATTGCCTTATTGCGCTGGACTTGCATTCCTGTGAGCGTGCTCAGGAGCTTACTCGACTTATAGATTTCTTTGGCGTTGATGTTGGTATCCACGCCCAACATTTCCTTACGCGTTCGAAGGGCCATCACGATTTCCTCAAGAGCCGCATTTCCCGCCCGTTCACCGATTCCATTGATGGTGCATTCAATCTGCCGCACGCCATTCCGGACGGCGGCGAGAGAATTTGCGACTGCCAAGCCAAAATCATTATGGCAATGAGAACTGAGGATTACGTTCCGGGCTGCGGGTACTCGCTCCCTGATGACGCGGAACATTGCCCCATACTCGTCCGGGACGGCATACCCCACCGTGTCGGGCAAGTTGATGATGCTTGCTCCGGCATCAATGGCAGCCGCAACAATCGTACAGAGAAAATCAATGTTGCTTCGCGAGGCATCCTCACAAGAGAACTCCACCTCGCTGCAGAGGGACTTCGCATGCTTGATTGCCCACACCGCATCCGTCAACGCCTGTTCGCGGGTCTTCTTGAGCTTGTGCGTCAGATGAATATCGGAGGTAGCAATGAACGTGTGGATTCTGGGTTTCTTCGCATGTTGAATTGCCTCCCAGGCCCGGTCGATGTCTCCCTTGACCGTACGGCAGAGAGCTGCGACCGTGCAATGCTCGATGGTCCGGGCGATGAGATGAACCTCAAAATCGCCGACGGACGCGATGGGAAACCCCGCCTCGATCACATCCACCCGAAGTTGTTCCAATTGCCGTGCCATCCGGACTTTTTCCTCAAGGTTCAGGCTACAGCCGGGTGATTGCTCCCCGTCGCGTAGAGTGGTGTCAAAAATGTAAATCCGCTCTTCCATAGCGTTGAATCTCCTTCAATATGACAGGTGATACTTGCTCTCGAATTCCCGACCAAGCACAGAGCGATGATCGGATCGTCCGGGTCTGATCATCACGATTTTGCTTGTGCTATTGGCTCGACGGGCTCGCTCTCGTACTTCGTTACCGATTGCTTTGGGACCACTTTCCAGAACATCGACTGATACTCCGTCCAATGCATGAGTATCTTTTGTGCACGCGAACTGTTGGTTGCCTCTACGTGTCTTGAAATAAATGAAAGAAGCACGCGTTCATCTTCCGTATCATCAAGGCGATGGAAGCGAACGAGTTCGGTATTGCACCGCTTGTGAAAATCACCCAGAAAGTCAAGGACATACGCATTCCCTCCGGTCATCCCGGCCCCAAAGTTCCTGCCGACAGTCCCGAGCACCACAACGCTTCCGTTGGTCATGTATTCGCAGGCGTGGTCTCCAGTACCTTCCACGACAGCGAGCGCGCCGCTGTTGCGCACCGCGAACCGTTCGCCGGCACGGCCGCACGCGAACAATGCTCCTCTGGTTGCACCGTACAGAACCGTGTTGCCCAAGACCACATCGTGTGTGTTATTCATCCGCTGGCGGGGCGGAGTGATGACGATTTCACCGCCGCACATTCCCTTTCCCACATAATCATTCGCCTCTCCGGTCAGCACAAGCTTGACTCCCTGCACAAGGAATGCGCCGAAGCTCTGTCCAGCGCTGCCGGTAAACCTCAGTTCGATCGTGTTGGGTGGCAAACCGTGGTCCCCGTAGAGATACGCAATTTCACCGGAGAGCTTCGCTCCGATTGAGCGATTCGTATTGCGAATTTTGTAGCTCCGAACGACGGGCGCCTTGTCGCGAAGTGCGTCCTTCACATCCTGAAGGATGGTATCATCAAGAGGCTTGTCCGGTTTGTCATTCCGGTACCATACTCTGAATCGTTGTTCCCGTTCGTAATTGCGCCGGGCAAGAATTCGACTCAAGTCGATGGTATTGGCTTTGGGGTGGTCCGTGACCGTCAGTTGTCTCAAGAGGTCAGTCCGGCCTATGATTTCGTTGAGGGAACGAAAACCCAGTTCAGCGAGTATCTGTCTGACGTCTCCCGCAACCGCAGTCAGGTAGCGGATCAGCATATCGGGATTACCGTCTATACGGGCACGGAGCTTTTCATCCTGCGTGGCGATCCCCACAGGGCACGTGTTCAGATGACATTGACGCACATAGCGACATCCCAGAGCAATAAGTGCGGCTGTGCCGAAATTGAACTCCTCAGCGCCAAGCATCGCAGCTATGACGATGTCTCGCCCGGTTTTCAAACCCCCATCCACCCTCAGCGTCACGCGTTCCCTTAAGCCATTCATGACAAGCACCTGCTGTGCTTCAGCAATACCGAGTTCCCACGGTGCGCCGGCATTCTTGACGGAGCTCAACGGCGACGCTCCGGTCCCCCCTTCGTGTCCGCTGATGAGGATGACGTCAGCATATGCTTTCGCAACGCCTGCCGCAATAGTGCCAACGCCCGCCTCGGAAACGAGTTTTACACACACCCTTGCACGGGGATTCACCTGCTTCAGATCGTAAATAAGCTGAGCGAGATCTTCGATGCTGTAGATGTCGTGGTGAGGTGGAGGTGAAATGAGTGCGACACCTGGCATAGCCTTCCGCAATCGGGCGATCAACGGGGAGACCTTGTTACCCGGAATCTGTCCTCCCTCGCCCGGCTTGGAGCCCTGTGCCATCTTGATTTCGAGCTCCTTTGCGCTTGCAAGGTATTCCGCCGTCACACCGAATCGGGCCGAAGCGACCTGTTTGATGGCACTGTTCGACGAGTCACCGTTTGGAAGGGCATGGTATCGTCTCGGATCCTCTCCTCCTTCGCCGCTGTTGCTTTTGCCGCCTATGCGATTCATCGAAATGGCGATCATCTCATGAGTTTCCGGCGATAGGGCTCCAAGCGACATGGCAGCCGTGGTGAAACGTTTGCGGATATCCTCTATTGGTTCGACCTCTTCGAGGGGAACCGGAGAACTCATTTTCTTGAATTCAAGCAAGTCCTTGAGGCCAATCGGACCTGAGCCGGAGAGTGCCTTCTTGAGATGGTCGTAGTCTTCCTCTGCCCCGCCGATGCGGAGCTTTTGCATTGCCCGAAGCGCCTCGGGAGACCATGCCCTGCGCTCTCCATTCCTTCTGTAGCGATAGAGACCTTCATCGTGCAAATCAGCATGGTCTGCCTTGAATGCCCGCGAGTGACGTTCCAGCGCCTCCCATGCAATCTCCCGCAAACCGATGCCACCGATGCGCGTTGGCGTACCCGTGAAGTGTCTTTCCACCACATCGTCTGCGATTCCGATCGCCTCGAAGATCTGGGCGCCGCGATACGAGCCGAGCAGGGAGATCCCCATTTTCGACATCACCTTGAGAATTCCGTTCTCAATGGCGACGCGATAGTTCGAACAAGCCTGATCGAACGCTACTGCCCTTTCCGCTTTCGGCGAAACCAGCGAGCGGATGGTCTCGAATGCCAGATAGGGATTGACAGCGTTCGCTCCATAGCCGATGAGCGTCGCGAAATGATGCACATCTCGTGGTTCGCCGGTTTCGGCAACGACACTCAGTTTGAGTCGCTTCTGTTGGCGCAGAAGATGGTTATGGACGGCGCCGACGGCAAGCAAGACCGGGATTGGAGCCATTTCCATGTCGATCCCGCGGTCGCTCAAGACGACAAGAAACTTGCCTTCATCAGCTGCGCTTTCGGCTGCCTGGCAGAAGTTCTGGATCGCGACCTGCATACCGTCTTCGCCTTCTGCAACACGGAACAACAACGAAAGTGTAACAGCCTGGAACTCCCGGTCCTCCAGCGACCGCAACCGCTCCAATTCCGAATTGAACAAGATGGGGCTCTCAAGTTCGACCTGCTTCGCGTGCCCGGCGGTCTCACCAAACCAGTTGCGCCGATAACCGAGCTTGCCGGTCAATGACATCACCAATCTCTCCCGGATCGGATCGATCGGAGGATTTGTAACCTGTGCAAACTGTTGGCTGAAATACGATGGTAGCAATTTCGGCAGCTTCGACAGGATCGCATGCGGAGCATCATCACCCATTGAACCGATGGGCTCCTTCGCGCCTTCCATCATCGGTTTGAAGAGCGTGGGAAGCTCCTCGGCGCCGTACCCGAAGCAGACTTGGATTCTCACAAGGTCATCGGCTGACAGCGCATCGTTGGCGGGATCTTGGACGTTCGGGAGCCGATGGAGCTTCGTGATATTCCGGACCCATTCTGAATAGGGCTTTTGCGCACCGATCTCGTTCTTGATCTCCAAATCCTTGAGCAGAACGCCTCTCGCTGTATCGACGGCAATCATCTGGCCGGGGCCGAGGCGACCTTTTTCAACAACCAGGTCATCGTCGATCTCGAGTGCACCCACCTCCGACCCGAGAACGATCAGTCCTGTGGATGTGATCTTGTACCGGGCCGGCCGTAACCCGTTGCGGTCAAGTGTGGCGGCGACAGTCAAGCCGTCTGTGAAAATCAGAGCGGCCGGGCCATCCCATGCCTCGCTGAAGCACTCGTTGTACTCGTAAAAGTCTTTCGCCTGCTGGGTGATGTCGTCACGAGCGCGCCACGCTTCAGGCACCAGCATCATCATTGCATGCAGGACCGATCTCCCGGAAAGGGTCAATGCTTCCAGGGCGTTGTCTAGATTCGCAGAATCGCTCCCCTTTGATTGAATGAGCGGCTTCAGAAACCGGGTATCATCGCCCCAATAGTCGGACGCAATCTCTGCTTCACGCGCGGATGTCCAGATACGATTGCCCTGGATGGTGTTGATCTCACCGTTGTGCGCGAGCATGCGGAAGGGCTGCGCAAGATTCCATGTGGGAAACGTGTTCGTGCTGTACCGCTGGTGGTAGATTCCGAATGCCGATTCAAACTTTGGATTCTGCAAATCCGGATAGAATCTGTCTAATGCTGTCGCAATCATCAATCCCTTGTACACGATCGTCCGGCTGGAAAAAGAACAGACATAAAAATCCTCGATCTGCGTTTTCAGGAGATGTTTCTCGATCTCTTTCCTCGCCAGGTACAATTGTCGTTCGTATTCAGCCGCACCAAGATGACGCGGCTTCTTGACCAGAATTTGCTGAATACGCGGAGCTGTCAGTGCCGAGCTATCACCGATAACCGCCATATCGACAGGGACTTTACGCCACCCAAGAAGTCCAAGGCCGTGACGAGAGACGGAGTGTTCCACAAGCGCTTTGCAGAGAGCATAAGCGTCTTCATTGACGGGCATGAAGAACATCCCGACCCCCAGATCGTCCTCGGACTCAATTCGTGATCCCAATCCCGCCACCTGTTCCGCAAAGAACCTCACCGGCAGCTGTGTGAGAATGCCCGCACCATCTCCCGTCTGAGTATCAGCTGCGACCGCTCCCCGATGTGTCAGGTTACAGACCGAGCGGATTGCCTGGCGGACGATCTCATGACTTTTTGTGCCCGCGATACTCGCGACGAAGCCGGTGCCGCAGGCATCGTGTTCAAATCTCGGATCGTAGAGTGGATAGGGATTCACGCTTTGTCTCAATAGTGAATAGAGCTTATCTCGAGAACAAATCGACGTCAGTCCTAGCGCAGGCTTGACGCTCCTTGTCAAGCCGTAGTCGAAGACTGTAACAGGCCTGTGACATCCTTCGACTGCGTGCCCGCCTAGCGGCGGCCACTGCGCTCAGGATGACGATCTTTTCTTTGTATGGCAGAGTAGGTCCGGCGTCATACTATATGCGGACCTGCACCGGGGCGGACTCTATCGAAGCCTCTGAGCACCTCACTCCACGGCGTTTCGCCGGGATCGACGGGAGTT
Source organism: bacterium (assembly GCA_007280275.1). GTDB lineage: Bacteria > Bacteroidota > Ignavibacteria > UBA10030 > UBA10030 > UBA9647. The sequence continues at coordinate 14,483 of QYQB01000104.1, forward strand.
CTTGAGATGTCTTCCAGTCATTGACCTCAGTGTATCCCGCACCGGTGCTTTCAGACTTCGCCCTGGAATTCCCGTTTGAGGGCTACCCTTCCGGTTCGGGCAAGTTCCTTAATCCCAAACGGCTTCAACATCTTGATGATCGCGTCCACTTTCTGCTGACTGCCCGTTGCCTCGAGCGTCAAAGACTTTGGACTGATATCGATGACCTTCGCACGGAATATTTCCGCTATCTGCATGATCTCCGAACGCGAGCTCTGTGTCGCTTGCACCTTGACCAGGACAAGCTCCCGCTCGACAAAATTCTCAAACGTCAAGTCGACGACTTTGATCGTATCGATAAGCTTATTCAGTTGTTTGGTGATCTGCTCAATGATCTGGTCATCGCCGCGGGTCACAATCGTCATCCGGGATATGGCTTCTTCTTCCGTCGGACCGACAGAGAGGCTGTCAATGTTGTACCCTTTCGCGGCGAACATACCTGCAACACGGTTGAATGCACCGAACTTGTTCTCCACCAGGACGGAGATGGTGTGGCGTCTAAGGTGCTCACCGTTGTTGGATTCACCAGTCCCTTGGTCCGCATCTTTTGTGTGTGTCATTGTTGGATTTCCTTCGTTGTCGAAATGTGCTGTCCTTTGGCTACCGTCATCAGCGCATCTTCCGGCGCTCCGTCTGAGGCCTTCGTGACAGGTTCAGGGACGTCGATAATCTCGTTCACAGTCTGGCCTGCTGGAATCATCGGGTAGACATTGTCTTCTTGTACCACGACGAATTCGACGAAGACTGGACCATCTTTGTGCGCGAGCGCTTTCCGGATGACCTCTTCGACTTCGGATGACTGCCGTACGCGGTACGCCGTGCAGCCGTATGCTTCTGCCAGCTTCACGAAATCCGGGTTGTGCAATCCGACGTGGGAGTATCGCCGACGCCAGAATAATTCCTGCCATTGTCGTACCATGCCGAGGAATCCGTTGTTGATAACGAATATCTTCACAGGGAGCTTGTGCTCCACGATCGTGGCCATCTCCTGACTGTTCATCTGAAAGCCACCGTCGCCGCTGATGGAGATGACAGGAAGATCCTGTCGACCGAAGCTTGCACCCATCGCGGCGGGGAGCGAGAACCCCATCGTGCCGAGTCCGCCCGAGGTGATGTGCGACCGCGGATGAACCCAGTGAAAGAACTGAGCAGTCCACATCTGATGTTGGCCGACGTCGGTCACGACGATGGCGTTTCCGCCGGTGATCTCCCCGAGTTTTTGAATGACGTATTGGGCGCGAATCGCCTCACCGCTCCTGTAGCGCAATGGATGTTCACGTTTCCATTGTTCGATCGTAGCAAGCCAGTCTTTCGTATCCAACGGTTGAACAGACTCTATCAGTTTCTTCAGGACAGATTTGACATCCCCCACAATAGGGACATCCACCTTCACATTCTTGCTGATGGCAGACGGATCGATGTCGATGTGGATCTTCTTGGCTTCGGCAGCGAACGCTTCCACTTTTCCTGTAACCCGGTCATCGAAACGCGCACCGACTGCGATGAGAACATCGCAATATTGAACAGCGACATTGGAGTACCACGTTCCATGCATCCCAAGCATCCCAAGGGCGAGCGGATCATTCTCCGGGTACGCTCCGAGTCCGTGCAGCGTCGTGGTCACGGGGCATTGAAGTATTCCAGCGAGCTTCCTCAGCTCATCGGAGGCGTTTGACTGGATGACGCCACCGCCGACGTAGAGGACGGGTCTTTTTGCGGCGTTGATCAAGTCGGCAGCTTTTTTGATCTGCCTCGGGTGCCCTTCGGTTACTGGCTTGTAGCTCCGGAGTTCGACTTTTTCCGGATATTCGAACAGGCCCTTCTGCGCCATGACATCCTTTGGGAGATCCACCAGCACCGGACCCGGTCTGCCGGTCGTTGCTATATAGAATGCCTCCTTGATTGTCCTGGCGAGCTCCCGGACATCCCGAACCAGGTAGTTGTGCTTTGTGATTGGCCGCGTGATTCCGACGATATCGGCTTCCTGGAACGCATCGTTCCCGATGAGTTTCAGTGGAACCTGGCCTGTAAACACGACAATCGGGATTGAATCCATGAATGCGTCAGCGATGCCCGTGACCGTGTTAGTCGCTCCGGGTCCTGACGTCACCAACACGACGCCGGGTTTCCCAGTTGCCTTGGCGTACCCTTCCGCTGCGTGCGTTGCGCCCTGTTCGTGCCGGACGAGCACGTGCTTGATATCGGAGAGATCGACGAGGGCATCATAGATGCCAATCGTCGCTCCACCCGGGTAGCCGAACACAACTTCGACCCCCTCTGCAATAAGACAGCGGACGAATATTTCTGCCCCCGTCATCATCCTGTTGCCCTGTTTCTGCGTCGCCGTAACCTTATGTGCAGACATATTGTATCCTCGATTAATTGTTGTTGGTATCCAAGTGCAGGTCCGTTACCGCGCCCAAACTGCTGCTTGAGACAAGCTTGGCATACTTTGCCAAAACGCCTCGTGTATAAAGCGACGATCGCGGCTGCCACGATGCTCTTCGCCGGGCGATCTCCGTTTCGGACACGTTGAGCTGCAGCAATCGCCGCTCAGCATCGATCGTAATGCTGTCTCCCTCTTGAACAAGCGCGATGGTTCCACCGACAGCCGCCTCCGGAGCGACATGTCCAACCACCATCCCGTACGTACCTCCCGAAAACCGCCCGTCCGTGATCAAGCCGACCGCGTCGCCAAGTCCGGCGCCGATAATGGCTGACGTCGGAGCAAGCATCTCGCGCATGCCAGGTCCGCCCTTCGGGCCTTCATAGCGTATGACAAGCACATCGCCGGCTTTGATTCGTCCTGCAAGCACCGCCTGCAGGCATTCCTCTTCGGATTCGAAAACGCGGGCAGGTCCGGTGATCGTGGGATTTTTCACTCCGGTTATCTTCGCGACGGCACCCTCTGTTGCAAGGTTCCCTTTCAAGATTGCCAAATGGCCATGTGCATGCACTGGATTATTCCAGGAACGAATCACTTCCTGATCAGCACGTGGCTCCGAGGAAACGTCGGCAAGCGCCTCTGCAACGGTCTGGCCGGTGATCGTCAACGCATCGCCATGCAGCAGACCATGGACAAGGAGAATCTTCATGACCTGAGGAATTCCGCCGGCCTTGTGTAATTCGGTCGTGACGTATTTGCCCGAGGGCTTGAGGTCACAGAGCACAGGGACCCGGGCACGGATTGTTTCGAAATCATCGATCGTGAGGGGGACTTCAGCAGCGTTCGCAATCGCAAGAAGATGCAGAACGGCATTCGTTGAACCGCCGATGGCCATGACGACAGATATGGCATTCTCAAAAGCCCTTCGGGTGAGGATCTGTCGGGGGAGTATTTGTTTCTGCACCGCACGTGCGAGGACTTCTGAGGACTTTGCTGTGCTCTCCGACTTTTCCGAATCCTCGGCTGCCATGGTCGAGGAATACAGCAAACTCATCCCCATCGCCTCGATGGCAGAGGACATCGTGTTCGCCGTGAACATGCCGCCGCAGGAACCTGAGCCCGGGCAGGCGTGGCGCTCGATCTCCTGGACTTCTGCCTCGGATATCTTGTGCGCACTATACTGCCCAACCGCTTCGAAGGCGCTGACGATTGTAAGATCCTTGCCGTGCAGATGGCCGGGCTTAATTGTTCCGCCGTACACGAAGATCGAGGGGATGTTCAATCGCGCCATCGCGATCATCGCACCGGGCATGTTTTTGTCGCAACCACCGACCGCCACAAGACCATCCATTTGCTGAGCGTTACACACCGTTTCAATGGAGTCAGCGATGACTTCCCGCGAAACGAGTGAGTATTTCATCCCTTCCGTTCCCATGGAGATGCCGTCGCTGACTGTGATTGTGCCAAACATCTGTGGCATCGTGCCGGCATCGCGAAGTGCTTCCATAGCGCGGCTGGCAAGTTCGTTCAGGCCAACATTACAGGGGGTCAGATTGCTGTAGCCGTTCGCGACGCCGACAATCGGTTTGGAGAAATCACCATCGCCGAATCCGACAGCGCGCAGCATAGCCCGGTTTGGGGATCGCTCTATCCCTTTTTTTATCAGATCGCTACGCATAGTTCACCTTTCTCAAGAACAAAAACTCTCGTTCGCCGGAGGTGAACCTGCTCTACCGTGTTGCGTTACTTGGAGTTATTGATTTGGTATGCTCGGTTAACCTCTGGCGCCTCTTAGGCAATACTAAAAAGCCCGAGAAGCAGGAGGTTAACGAGAATAATAAGGAGGAGACCGAAGTGGAAAAAGCCAGAAACCGGTCGGATTACACCGACTCGGCTATCGAAAGTAGAACTTCTGGCTGTATGTGGTTGATTTTCCACTTGATTTCGGTAAAGTGATGTGTATTAAATATAACAAATCCATTCGGCTTGTCAAGAAGAAAATCACTGTTTTCGTTCTTTTTTCAATTGTTTGGTACTTTCAAGGAGTCTCATGCTGCTACGTTCTACATGGATCCAGCTTCCGGGCCCTTGCAGGCTTCGTGAGACGTACTATGACGAGAGCGGGCCAATCAAAATCCATCCTGTTGTCACCCTTCCGCGTCAGTCATTTTCCCCCTTGTGCTGCTCCGGGCTGCAGATGCCGATGTGGCTCGATCTCCTTGCCGCCGTCGAAACGGACGTCGGAGAGCTTCTGCAGCTGAGCGAGTGTGATGTGCCCACTGGAAACAAGCTTGAGGAGATTGGCTTTGGCGATCAGAAGACTGAAAAACGGGTACGAGATGTCTCTGCCCGCATCATCTTCCCAGAGAGCATCGAGCTCGAGTATGATACCATCAAAGAACTTCCCGAGGATCGAGAATTGGGCATCTCCGGACAAGAGACGCAGGAATCGAAGCACGTGTGCAAGCACTGTGGCTTCGAATCCGCGAGACCCGACGATCGCAGTCTGTTGATGCTCAAGCTGTACTCGTATGTGCAATTCCCTGATGGAGGCATCAATGGCTGCAAGCTCCATCTTTAGGAAGTAGGGATGTGATTTCTGTATTGCCGGCTGAAGCCGCCAGGAATCGAAGACGGTCGTCCTTTCGCCACGCTCCAAGACAGCGAGTTCGGTTTCGAGGAAATTGTCCTGGACTTTGGCCCGATGCCGGAGGAGATCCTCCTTCGTCCGCTCCAGGATGCCGTCCTTGACATACACCCCGACCTCGTACTGAGATCTTCTGTAGAACGACACAGCAAGCACGGTCATTATGCACCAGAAGACCCCAAAGATGATGACAACATTCGTGTACCCGAGATCGATGGCAAACAGTTCGATATAGACTCCCGAGGTCACCAAGACTAGAAAGAGTATGATCGCGCCCGGTTCGGCCCACCAACCTCGCCGCTTCCTGAACGGATCGGTTTCCCGCTTCTCTTGCTGAGAGTGTGATCTGGAGACACGCATACTTCAGCCTGATTGTTGGTGATACTTCTCTATCCTTCTTGTGCCATACCCAGAAAAAGACATTGTGTTCTGGTTTTTATGGTTCTTAACGCGGAGACGCGGAGATCGCGCCAGCCCGCCATGCGTTCTGGCGGGGAGCACCGCAGAGTCTATGGCTTTTTTCTCTGCGATTCTCTGCGTCCTCAGCGCCTCTGCGTTGAAAAATACAATATGAATTATTGGAATTGGCACTAGTCGCGAAGTCAGCGTTCATGCTTGCCAGTCCCATGGAGAGTGCACCTCAAACCCAGGTGTGCTAGGCCGTCATTTCAGCATTGGAGCTACCCGTTTGACAAATTGGATCGGCAGCCCCGAAGGATCCCGCATCATAAGAACCTCGTCACCGCCAGGTGTCTTTGTGATGTCTTCAACCACTGTCGCCCCGGCGGCGATCAGCTTCGCTTTCATTGTCGATATGTCGTCGACCATGAAAGCAAGGTGGATCGACATATGGCTGAGCTTGGCAAAGTCGATCACCGGGTAGTCCGCGTTGTGGCCGAGCTCCAGCATCATATGCTGACCGGAATCTGCAATGAACGATGTATTGGTTGGAGGACCTCCCTGTCGCATCACCTTCATCCCAAGGTTTTCTGTATACCATTTCACCGCAGCTGTGGGGTCAAGAACATTGAGTGCCATATGCTCAGCCCGGATTGTCCCAGCCGGGAGGACATCTGCGTTCCTCGATTCCCCGGTAGTTGCCGCGGCTCCTACCGGACTAAACTGGCTTTTCATATCAGTGTTTTCCTTTTGCGTATTTGTGATACAACGGCAGAGAACTCTAATGTTGACCCAGAGCTTCAGCGCCTGCCTTGGCGACGAGGCCGTCCTGTTGGGAGGTAGCTCCGCTGATACCGATTGCGCCTATGAACTGCCCATCAACAATCAGGGGCAGCCCTCCTTCCAGTGGCACAACTCCGGGCAGGCCAAGTATTGCTGATCTCCCTCCAGCGACCATGTCTTCGAACGCTTTGCTCGGCCGTTTGAAGGAAATTGCTGTACGCGCCTTCTGGATCGCCACTTCAATGCTCCCAATTTGCGTGTTATCTATTCGTTCAAGATAGACCAGGTGAGCTCCATCATCCACGATGGCGACGACAACATTCCAATTGTTCTTTCTTGCTTCCGCCTCCGCTACGGCCGCGATTTTCTTAGCCAACTCGAGTGTGACAGCCTTCTTGGTTGCGAGCTGCGCATCAAGGCGTATGAACGCGCACAGAATTAACCCAGCTATTAACAATACGATACGGTGACTTTTCATGCTACCTCCCATGGACGGTGCCAATGCAAGAACAGACTGTGATTGTGTCGAAATGTCTTTCTCGATTGAAGCGACTGTCGCGTCGCGGAAGAACCTTGAATAAGTCGACAGCACAACGCAGAGATCCACGCACGCATCAACTCAAGCTTTCACGAAAAGAGCACACACCCCTCGTTCCCCTCTCGCGCCCCGCATGCCTCTCACGAGAGGGGACGCTTCATTCCTATTGTCATGTCATTACTTTTCACAAGAGCTGACAGTCCCCTCTGTGTGAAGGCTTGAGTGTTGGGGAGAGGGGATGTCAGGGGTGTGTGTTTTGCTCTTTCTGTGATTTCACGAAAACTCGAATTGTGATCCTTGGGTCGCATTTCGTGCCGCAAAAAGTTCAGCCGCACGACCTATTCAAAAGGTACGCTAGACGCGACACTAGAACAAGCCCGGCAGAAACCAGTTGACCAGGACCATTCCCGCAACTCCGACGACCACTCCATAGATGACCAGCGGTACGATGTTTCGGCGGATGATCAATCCTTCAACACCGCTCAATCCGACGGTGGCACTGGCTGCGATAATTTTGAAGACGCACACCAAGAC
>QYQB01000291.1 GCA_007280275.1 bacterium
CCGTTTGTGCCTGTGCAGAAATAGCAAATGCTGTGATCAGCACGATTGCACTACACAAGGAAGATGAGAGCATCATGTGTATCATCGTGATTCTCCTTTCGTGTTGGATGTGATCTGGAATCCGAAGCCGAGCGGCCGCCACGCAGTCGCCGCAAGCTTGCCGTCCCGCGCATCATCGCCGCCAGTTTGCCGATTGACTTCATTCCCGCTTTCCTCGTTTTCCGCTTTCGTCTCTTTGAACCAGATAGAGCCACCGGGAACAATCCGCAATGGCGCTATCTTGTTTTGCGCCGCTGTTATCCAGCGTATGGCCGGTATTGGAGAACGTTCTCACCCCCCAACGAATCCCATTCCTCGCAGCAGCTTCGCCAATCTGCCTGCTTCCGAACTTGAAGACTTTGTAGGATGGGACACGCTCGTAGTACACCGTGGTGTCGTTGAGGCCGTGAATAGAAAACACCGGGACGTTGCTCCCCCTCATCCAGCTTGTGTCGCCGATGGCGCCCCAAGCATTGATCACTCCCTGAACATCAGATGAATAACCCGGCGATCCATTGTTCCCTTCGAAGCTTCCGCCGACGTTATCCCAACGTATGTATTCCGGCACTTCTGCTGAATCCAGATATGCGAGATGGAGTGCGATGATTGACCCTGCGGAACTTCCTGTTGCGTAGATCCGGTTTGGATCGATCCCATACTCCTTTGCGCTCTTGCGGAAGAACCGGACCGCGGCCTTTGCATCCTGCAGCCCGCGCATCATTGCTTCAAAGTACGCCGTCGCGTCGGGAATCGGATTCGTCAAACGGTATTCGATCGATGCGGCGACGTAGCCCATTTTAGCCAGCGTCGTGCAGACACGGGTTTGATAGGCTCCGAACTTCGTCTGGTTCTTGAAGCCTCCGCCGTGGATGTAAATCACCAGCGGTCGCAAACGCTCAGCATCCGATGACGGCGGGCTGTACACGTCCGCCCGGTGTTCCGGCAACGCGCCGTACGAAACATCCTTCGTGAGCACATAGCCGCCGAAGTACAGATCGCTGTATCGCTTTTTGCTATCCTGGGATTTCGCGCGCAGAGAAACAAGTAATACTGCCGCAAGCAACACATTCAAAGAACTTTTCATGCCTTCGTCACTTGACAAGAAGCATTTTTCTCGTCTGATTAAACGAACCACTTTGAAGCTGGTAGAGATACACCCCAGAGGTCAATTGCGAAGCATCAAAAGTGATCGCGTGGCTTCCCGCGGGTCTGGTCTCGTCGACCAATTTCGTTATTTGCTGGCCCAGAAGATTGAAAACAGTCAAGGATACACGCATTTCCGACGGCAGCTCAAAGCGTATCGTTGTTGCGGGATTGAAGGGATTCGGGTAGTTCCGCATCAACGCGATTTCCTTAGGAAGAGAAGAAGATTCCTCAACTGCACTCACTTTCGGACCAACAGCAATGGCGAACTGTCCGAAGTTCGAAATGACAGTGTCGGCAACCATGCCTCCCGTGAATCCCGCTGCTATCCCGGCGTACTGCCAGGCGGTTGAGCTATTGGGGCGCACCAGCACTCGCAATGCCGTGGAATCGAGACCAACACCTGAGGCGTTCAGATCTAATCGAAACGTTGCTCCGGGCGTTACATCGCTTGTGATCATCCAGGAGCCGCCTCTATAATAGTTCGTGGCTCCGGTGGGAAGTCCGGCCGATCCCGGATCGCCTGGGACGTATCGGAAGGAAATATTTGTAGCCGCAGTCGGAGTCTTTGAGAACGTAAGCGCTGCCACCCGGTATTCCGTCGCTGAGCCAACCGGCATGGTCTTCTTCGACGTGGTGGAGATCGGGCGGACAAGCGAGCCTGTGCCGTCCGTGATCACGTAGCTGGAATCAGACTGACCCGACGGATTGTTGAACCAGAGATTTAAGGCCCCGAGTTTGAACTTGCCCAGCGTCATCGTAAGGTTGCCCGAGGCTGCCGTGAGCTTCGAAAGCGAAGTCGTCAGATTTCTGTTTGCCATTTGGATCGTCAGGTTCACGACGGTGTCCGGAATCGCATCTCCTGTCACCTGGTTGGCTGTACCGGCGTACACATAGTTTGCGTAGCGTGAGAACTGCCGTGTCGCGGCTTGGATATCTCCGGTTGCGCCACTGGCTGTGATGCCATTGGGCGAGGAGATGAACAGCGTTCCGGCGGAATCGAGCTTGAACGTGCCGATGCCAAGAACCTTGTACCCATTGCATCGCAGACGTCCCTTGACGGTGAGTGTCTTCCCTGAAAGATTGATGTCTACGCTCTTCAGATCATAGTAGCCCGAGCTCGCAGGGAAAGTATAGTCAGCGTCAAGAGAAAAACCTGCCGCGTTGTTGAAAGAAACCGTGCCCGCAATGTCGCCGAATGCCGGCCAGAAGCTGCTCTGGGTCAGGGTCAACGTGCCGCCGCTGTTCACGTCAACTGCAGGAGCCGCGAGAAGACCACCCGATGCTACCGTCAGGTTCACACTCGAGCCGATGATGACTTTCGAGCCCACACCGCTAACGATCCATTGTGCCGTGAGACTCACCGCTGTTGTGTTTCGGACCACATAAAGCTGGTTGTCGGAAGCGAAATCGGATGGACGAGCACCAGATCCATCGGAGTTTTTGCCCCAACTGTTCGGATCATTGATGGCCCCTGTTCCATTGTAGTAGAGCGGGGGAGGCGGAAGGACTTCAAGCCATTTGCCCCCCATGCGGATGCCGCCAATGGAAAATGTCGGTGCCGTTGCGACGGCGTTTTGGACGAGAGCGAGTCTGTTGATAGAGACGAAATCTGTCCCTGGATCTGTGTAGTCCTTAATGACCGGATTCAGATCATCTGATGCGCCGCCGATAGGCGGATTCACCCACAAATTCATTTTTGCATCCGTTGTTGCGGTCGTGTTGAAATCATATTTCGCTATGACGAGATACGTCGTCCCGAATGAATACTTGCTCGCGGTATATTGCATGCCGGTTGTGCCTTTGCTGATTCCAAAATTGAACGAGGTGGTACTTGCTGTCGACGTATCGCGCTTAATCCACATTCTCCATCTGTTGTGATTGCTTGTATTCCGCACAATCCAGATATAGTCGCCTGCAGCAGTCGCAGAATCTACCTTGATCAGGAACGCCAAATAAACGACACCAGAGGTTACATCTCGTACGACAACCTGAGCATCCTGTCCACCCCCTGAGAGATAGGCGGAGTTTCCATTACCCGATTCGATGTAACCAGCATAGAAGAGGGCGGAGTTCGGCTTCACCACGATATAGGGTGGCGCCACCGTGCTCCCGATTGTGCCGGCCGAAAGCTCACTCCAATTCGGCAATGTGCCGATATTCGATGTCGTGTCCTTGAACGTCTCCTGAAGCAGCAACTGCCCATAACCGGTTGCCGCGACACACATCAGAGCAACAAGAACAAACAAAATGGTCGACAAGTGTTTCATAGAAACCTCCTCTGTTAATACAGTGATGCGGCCTGGTGACCACCCATCCAGAACACCGCGTCGTACTTACTAGAACCCAAAGCCCACCGTGAACATGCTGACGGACTTGAATCGCCCCACCTTCGCGTAGGCATAATCAGCTTTCAGTGTCAGCTCGTCACTGACAGGATACTGAGCGCCAAAACCGAAGGTGTAACTTTCTTCATTGTAATTGAACCGATACCCGCAGCGGAAAAAGAAATTCGACCATGCGAAGTACTCGAGACCAACGTGCACTTTGTCAGGCCCGTCATTTGGTTTCACATACTCTGCCGCAACGGTGAGCCGGTGCTGACTTTCCTTCGACTGCTCCAATATGTCATACGCTGCTCCGAGAATAAACAGCATGGGCATCTTGACTCTCGCCGGAGCCTGGGCAAGGCGTCCCTCGTATGACATGAACTGACCGTCTGCGCCGAAGTTCTTCCCCAGCATGGAGATTCGCAGGCTTCCGATCCCCGTCCAGTACATCGTGCCGATGTCCAGCGCCCAGCTCCTCATTCTGGCATCATCGATCTGCTGCTCGACGTACCGGATCGTTCCTCCGACCTGCAGAAACTCTGTGATCTGCTTCGAATACAGAAGCCCCGCTGCGAGGTCGTGTGCTGTGAACGTCCCCAGGCCTCCCGTAATCGGGACGATTCCGATGTCATTGCCCAGGGCATCAAAACCCTGTGCGACCTCAGTTCGGATCATGCTGCCGTAATTCAAATAGAGACAATGCACCCCAACGGTTCCGATCGGACCGAGATTCTTGACGAACGAGAGCGTGCTGTATTGGATATCCGCCACCCACTTCATCGAAGAGAACTGAATATCCATGTCCGCCACGTCGGCAGCCGACGCCGGGTTGTTCAAAGCTGAGTTGGCATTGCCGTAACTCACTGCCGATTTCACGCCGCCCATCGCGGCGCTGCGCGCATCCGTCGGAAACTTCAGGAACTGCCAGCCTGCAGAGCCGACCCGGCTTATTCCCAACGGCTCTACTCCCCAATCAACCGGGTTAGTCCCCACCTGGCTCCGGCACTCATCGTGGAACACGACCACAATTAGCATCGCCAGCGTGCTTCGGACTATGCGCTGTAACGTGTCAGAATCCTTCATATGCGACTCTCTCGATCGAGCTCGTTACTTGATAATGGCGATTTTCCCGACTGATGTTTCTCCTTCATGACCGGGAACGTGCGATTCGACATGGTAAATATAAATGCCCGGCTGGACATTCTGCGCAAAGTCTGTCAGCATATAGTCTTTCCCTGCCTGGGAACCCCATGTTTCGATGCCGCCGCCGCTTGTATGTTCGAGCGTCTTGACCAGGTCGAGCGCCAGCGTATAGATGCGGATGGTGCAATCCGCCGGAATATTGACAAACGCCAGGCGTTTGTATTCCGCGGACTCAGCAAACCCGCTCACCTGGCGGAACGGATTCGGGACAATGCGAATTTCGCTCTGAGTGTTCGATGGACCGGGTTCGGCAGAAACCGGGTAGAAACAATATCCCGTCATGCCGCTTTCATTTCCTCCGGCGTCAATGCTTGTGACACAGTACCGGTATGGCACATTGGGTTCCGATCGGACGAAGTACTGCACATACGGATTGTTGTCCGTGCCGAGGACTACTGAACTGTCTGCACGCGTGACCGACACCGAGTCGATCAGTTTCCATGGACCTTCGATGGAGTTGTTGGATTGATAGATCTTGTACGCCGCGAAATCGACGCGCCGTGTCTGCGGATCGATGTAGCCCCTGTGAACCGCCTTCCACGTGAGTTGAACCCCCTGTATCCGTGCTCCATTAACAACAATTGCGGAAGGAACAACTTTCAGTTCATTGGCGTTGCCAACCCGCGGGGCATCTGCCGGAGTCGGAGGCGGAAGGCTCCCGAATGGGAGCTGCCATCGGTTTCGGATGAGCGTCCGTGCGGCGCCGAAATTCTGCTTGAGGTTCGCGATCCCCTCGGCCTTGAATCGACGTGTCGCTTCATAGCCGCCGAGCATTGAAACATTCCGGTCCATCTGTCCGGCGACAAAAACTTCAAACCAGTGGATCGACTCCCCCTTCTTGATATCGAACGGGCCGATGGCATACAGATAGCGCGGGTTTCTCTCCCATTTACTCCCTGCCCCCGGAGTGTTCACACCTGCAGCCGCCCGCCAGCTGATTCTCGGCTGTTCATTCGTCGTCATGAAGCTGACGAGATTGTCATACTGGGCCAATGCGTCGTACCTTGATGGCAGCAGTTCCAAAGCGTCAGCGCGAGAATCCGACGAGACAATCTTCCTCCAGATCTTCTTCTGCCCGAACTTGTTGAGCGGTAGCTCATCGAGATAGAAATTGTAGGCGTACACGTAGGGAGAATACAGCTTGAAATTGCGGGAGCCCTGAATGCCGATGTTCCCGGGATCTCCGGCGTTTGCCGTCGAATCGCCCGGCGGAATCGAATAGGAGGGTGCAGCTGTTGTCGGAGGAAGCGACGTGTCGTCATAGAAGATGAATCCCAGCGAATCCCCCATCACCGAATCCCATTCATATTCTTTATCCCACCCCACAGAAACTGACGGAGGATTGTATGGTCCATCCGGCGTCACCATCCGCACGTAGTAGAAATCATTGAACGTGGTGTCGTCGGTGTTGGTCAACGTGCATTCCATGATGACGAAATCATCAAACTTCGGCTGGCTCCAGACACGGACAGTTCCTTTGAGCTCATACTTCATATGCCTCCTGCCTGAGCCATCATACTGATACGATCCGATGATGCCGTCGAGATATTCTTCCGCCCTCCCCGCGTTGACGAGGTTGTAGTTCTGTGTCACCGTCGTCGGACTGATTGCATAGATATGCGGGCTGTTGTACTGCACGCTTCGGTAGAACCATGCCACCGGCTGCCCTGCAACCATTGCGCCGTTGTAAATCGCCCCCGCATCCCAGCCGCCTGCCGATTCACCCTGAGCGTTGTAATCGCCGGGGTAGAGCGATTCCCACTGATTGTTTCCTATGGTGGTTTCACGGTCAAGCTGACCGTTGGGAAGACATTTGATCCAGTATTTCCCCCGTGTAAGCCTCTCAGGATCGACACTCTGTGCGGGAACGATCGACGGCATCGCGACCGCCGCAAGAAGGATGATGAGCAGGACCATCGCACTGGACTGTGCGGTACTTTTGTTCACAGTACTCACCTCTGAAGGATGAAGAGAATCAAAATTCGATGGTTGTACCAACATAGATTTGACGCGGGTCATTCGTGTACCAATTCCATTCAGTCGGTTCTTTTGTCGTCGATTGGAACGGAAGCGTTCCATTTGCCATATAGTTGTCCAACTCTGATCCTGACAAGAGCCTGAGATGGCGGCTGTTGAACAGGTTTGTGACCTGCAGAAAGAACTTCAGCGTAAGATTGTCCCGGAGTTGAATATTTCTCGTCAGGTTCAGGTTGGTGTTCCATCGTTCCTCCCAACGCCGGTTATTCGGGAGTTTGATATCCTGGTAGTCGGTGGGATACCACGTGTACTCCTGTCCCAGCGCCCAGCGGGTGGAGGTGCTCAGTACCCAGTCGCCGAACAGATACATGCCGCCAACTTCCGGACCAAAATCCGACGGACTCTTGAGGACCACTTTCAGCAGAGCTGAATTGTGAGGATTCCAGAGGGCGTCGTCAACACCGATTCCGCCGCCGTCAGTGTTGTTGGCGCCGGAAAAGACGTCGTCCGCCAGTTTGATCCCTGTGACTGCGGATGGTTTGAAGATTTTGCTGTTGTGATAACGACCCGTCGCGAGATAGGACAGAGTGTATCCAAGGTCGAAATTGATCCAGCGCAGCTGCGACTTGAGGTTCGCTTCGATGCCCCGAACGTCTGCCCACGCACCGTTGACCGTCGTTGTGAAATTTCCGATGTACTTTCCCGGGTCACGATTGTCTGCCACGAACGGATCCCCGTACAACCGCACATCCACGTTGCCACCTGAGGCTTTGATCTGGCTCATCGCAGGCCCCTGGTCGATGCCAAGCGAGGTCAGGTCTTTGGCATCCTTGTAGTACATGGCGACATCAAGCGAAAGGATATCGGCGATATTCTGCACGATGCCGACTTCGTACTGGGTCATGCGTTCCCACGACAGCGACGGATTCCCCACCTTCGCGCCTAAATAACGATAGGTCACGAGGAGCGAATCGGGGAGGTCATAGTCGGAATTCATCAACCCCGCCTTGATCAGATCGTCCAGGTTGCCGGTCGCCCTGTTGTCCGTCCAGACCACGGGATTTGCAAGGAGTTTCACCCATGCCGGGCGCTGGTTGAAAATGCCGAACATGAAATGCAGTACAGTCGTTTCAGTTATGGGATGAGATATTCCGATGCGCGGTGAAAGTGCCCAGCGGGTCGGGGTTTTCGTGTAGGCGGGACCACTGCCATCCTGCCGGTATCCCACAAGTCCGGTTTTTCCGGAGTTGCCGTCCGTATATTGCGAAATCATCAGAGGATCGAAAAAGTCCGATGATACCATCCTGTTTGCGTTGAAGAAATCCAGGCGCAGGCCGGCGTTCAGTACCATCCCTCCAACCTCGACCTTGTCCTGCGCATAGACAGCCCCCTCGTACGGGTGGTCAGTGATAGGCACGATATCGTTCACCTGGGCATAGGGTGACGAGATCATGTTGCCTTCGTGGGTCAACGTCTGGATTTGCTGCAGCGAGAACACCAGGCCCGCCTTCACGAGATGGTTTCTGAGAATCTGGCTGGTGAGGTCGGCTTTGAGACTGTAGGTCCTGGTGTTTGATTCACTTCTCCAGACATCCCCTGCGTACCCCCAGCGTTGCGTGTCAAACAAATTTGAGGAGGGGGGTTTGCCGAATGACGGAAGCATCACGCCATACATATTCACCGAATCTGTCGGTAACGGGAGACCATAGCTTCTAAAATTCGCCGTCCGCGCCACGTCACGAAAATCAAGATGGTATTCCATCTGCGTGTGCTGCAGGGCAACGTTGAGAAATGTTCGTGCACTGAACACTTGCGTCAATTTCATCTGCACGTTGAACAGCTGAGCATGTTCCGGAGCACGGACGGTCGATCCGTCTCCAAAACTGCCGCCATTCGCCGCGGGCCCCGAGAGCCAGTATTTGAACTTGTTGTACGGATCGCTGACGTACGGAAGGGTCTGGGACGCATTATCGGCAACGGTCGTCTCCGACGACTGATAGTTCGTGCGGGGATCCCCGGAATTTGTGAACTTCGTGAACATTCCGTTGATGCTGACCATGGTCGTCGTGACGGGGGCCCATTCAAGAGATCCCTGGAACGTCATGTCAGGGCTGTATTTCAGCACGGAAGGATACACTCCGACTCCTTCCTTGTATCGTGCGGAGACGAGAAAACTCACGTCGGGCAGCACCGGACCGTAGAGGGTGATCTCCTGCTCCCACTCAGTCCTGTTGGCGTAGTCCATTTGGGGAAGCAGCTGCTTGTCGTTCACAAATTTCTTCCACCAATCCGCTTTCTGCTGCGGCGTCATCGACGCAAACTTCCCGTCTCCGAGATTTCCTTTCTGGGATTCATTCGGACCCATCCATTGTGTGCGCCACGTCCTGGACGTGTCCCAGAAGTCCGGCGTCGTCATAACCGTGTGGAACACATCGTTCTGGTCGTAGATGTTCCTTCCCCAGTGATACTTTCCCGGAGGACGCGTCTTGTATGTGGCGATGGCGTGGAGCCGGTCCGTCGCTTTCCGCGAGACGATGTTGACAATCGAGCCGTTGGCCTGACCGTATTCGGCGTTCCATCCGCCGGTGAGCACCTCGACTTCCTGGACCGTCGACATGTTGACACCGGAGAAATTGGTATTCGACGCAGCGTCGCGCAGATCGATCCCATCCAGCCGATACGAAACATCTCCTCCGAAGCTCCCCCGAATGCCTCCATTGATGTTCGCCCCCGGGATGTCGGCCACGACATCTTTGATGTCCTTTCCCCACGTGTTTGCGATCTCGTCCCTGGACATTGTTGCTTTGCTCGCCGTCAGGTCGAGCTCGACTCTCGGCTTCTGGGCGACGATCGTTACTTCTCCTGCCTGGATGGCTTCTTCGCTGAGTTCAAAGTTGAGGGGGGTGGTCTGGTCGATTCTAACCCGGACTTCGGTCTGCGACAACCTGCCATAACCAATGAGCGACGTCGTCACCTTGTAGAGACCGGGTGGAACGCTGAGGATGAAGTACTCTCCGTTGGCGTCGGTCGCTGCACCGAGCGACGTCCCTTCGATCACGACGTTGGCGCCGGGAAGGCCTTGTTTTGTGTTCTTGTCCCTGACGGAACCTGCAATTTTTCCGGTCGTACCTGCCGTTGCCACTCCTGCCAACATCAAGATGATGCAGAGAAAAGCTGCCGACCACCGATTCATCACACCTCCGCCAATTTGCTTAGAAGAGCCGGGTTTTGTGGCGAGAAACAACGATAGAAGTGGCTTAATCTACATTCTATTGTAGGGTCAAGCAAGATAACAACTGTTGCGGAAGGGTAAATTTACATGTAAATTCTGGCCGCAATCACAGCCTCGACACCATGATCGATCATTCCCAAAGACGACAAATCCTCGCAGAGATCCTGGGAAGCCCCGATTTCAAGGAATCGAAGCGGTATCAGGATTTGCTGCAGTATCTGGTTGAGGAAACTCTGGCGGGACGTGTTCCGAAGGAAATCACAATCGGAATGCAGTTCTTCGGCAAGGAAGCTTCCTTTGACCCGAAAGAAGATCCGATCGTCCGCGTCTATCTTAACAACCTCCGAAGGAAGCTGGAGCACTACTACCTCACTTCCGAAGAGCGACACCCTTACAGGCTGGGCATCCCTAAGGGGCATTATCAGGTAGAGTTCGTTGAAGTGCCTGAGAAGCCGCTGCCAGCGAGGAAATACCGCTCGTTGTTCAATTCCGCCGCCGTGCTTGTAGTTGTCGCCGCATTCGTCGTAGGGTATTTCAGTCACAATGCACTTACCCCGGACGAGAGGCCCGCTGCGGCCAATAGCCCGGTATGGGCAGAATTCGTGAAGCCCAACGGGAGACCAACGCTCGTGGTGCTTGGGGATTACTTCTTTCTGTACGAACGAAACGTGGACGGAAAGATCGGCAATTTCGTGCGGGATTTGAAGGTCAACACTCCTGAGGATTTTAAACAAATCGTAAAGCAGGATCCGGTCTTCGCAAAGCGATTCGTGCAGAGTGATTTCACTTTCCTCCGCCCGAGCTCTTCATGGGGTTTGGGACAGGTACTCCCCGTGCTGCAACATTCCCCGAACGGTTACTCATTGAAACTGGCTTCGCGGTTCAACGTGGACGATCTGAAATCAAACAATGTCGTCTTCATCGGATCGTTCAAGACTTTGTATGGTCTGCAGAAGTACCTGCACATCTTCGGACTCGAGTACACGATCTCTCCAGCGGGTTTTCGCATCAAAGCGAATCCGGGCGACTCGGTTCGAGCATTCACGCCGTCCGAGATCAAAGGGGGCAACTACGAGAAGGATTTTGCCATCGTGGCCAAGGGCTCCGGACCCGATGGAAGCACAATCCTCCTGCTCCTCGGGTTTTCTGACACTGGGGTGATCGAAGCAGCGCGCGCCTCCACCGATCCACAGATACTCGAAACGATTGGGTCAAAGTTCACACACGCCGCATTCGCGGATTCATCCAATTTTACCATGGTGGTCGAGACAGAAGGGATCAATCAGGCAATCTTCAAATCCGAGATACGACATTTCGTCCACCAGACCTACCAACCGGACGTGACGACCAGCAGACAGGCGGACACGTCCCGCGGACGGTAGGATAGACGCTTCGCCACGCCTGCTTCTTCAACCCGTTATTTCCTTCAATCCAAGCTCAACGAGTCTTTTTTCAGTTGGAATGCCGTTTTCGTCCCAGCCCATCAGGTGATAGTATTCCGTCCGCAGCTTTTCAAGCTCCATGACATGCCCCTTTGCCGGACCAGAGGGAAGCGGTTCGGCCAGTGCGCGCTTCGGAAGGATATCGTCTTTTACCGAAAATCCCTCCCTCGTGTTGAAGAGTCGCGCGAGAACAGTAATGCGCTCACCGACCTGCTCAAGCTCCCGGGGATTCTTGTACTCGAATCCCGTGCACGCATTCACCATCTGCAAGATCTCTTTCAATGTGATCCCGAACTTCACGAAGTAACACAGAATCAACGCGTCGATAACCGATGTATCGGACTGGTTCGCTTGGAAAAGCTCGGCTTTTCCTTCGGTCGCCAGCGGATCGGCCCCGCCAAGAATTTCGCTCAGCGGCGATCCACGCAAATGACATGCGCCGCGCTCGGAGACTGCATAGCTCAATCCGATTCCCTTGGCTGCGTTGGGATGGTAGGCCGGCATCTCCAGGCCTTTCACCTGCATCGCAAAGTCCTCGCTGCCGGGATAGTGCTTGCTGATCTCCCGGACACCTTTCTGCAGCAACTGGCCGATCCCTTCCCCTTTTGCGATCTTCTCGGTTAATGCGACCAGAGCGTCGCCATTGCCCCACTCGGCTTTTACCCCATCGAGCTCGGCCGCTGATATCATCTTCTTCTGAACGAGCTCCATAACAAACCCGACGATGTTGCCGACGCTGATGGTATCGACACCATAGAGGTCGCAAAGGTAGTTCGAGTAGATAATCGCTTCCTTGTCGGTGATACCGCAGTTGGCACCCATCGCCCAGATGGTTTCGAAGTCAGGACCGTCGATCGCGACGTCGCGCGTTTTTGCGCGGGCAATCTTCGAGCAGGTGATCGGGCACCCATAGCATGCGATGGACCGTGTCCAGTATTCCTTACGCCACACTTCACCCGTCATCTCTGCGCTGTGCTCGAACTGCCCCTCCTGGTAGTTCCTCGTCGGCAACGCACCGGCGGCATTGACGAGGCCAAGAATGTTCGCCGTCCCGTCATCGTTCAATCGTTTTATTTGATTTGACATCCGCAGCATTCGGTAGGCGACCCAGGCCGCCTCATCAAATTCAACGGGATTGTGAACTTGTACTGAACCTGTCCCCCGCACCGCAATACCCTTGAGCTTCTTCGAGCCGAGGACTGCCCCAGCTCCTCCTCTGCCAGCCGTACGCTCGTCATTGAACAATCCCGAAATCGGTGACAATCGTTCGCCAGCCGGGCCGATGACGACTGTCTGGAATCCTTCTCCATGCTTCGCTTTGAGTCTTTTCGTTGCGTCAGCTGTCGTTGTGCCCCACAGCTCCTTTGCATCCTCAAGATGAACGTGATCATTATCGATAACGAGCGTGAGCGGACTACTTGACGCGCCTTCGACGATGATTACATCATAGCCGGCGAATTTCATCGTCTGCCCGAAGAACCCGCCGCAATATGAGTCGAGGAACGTATGCGTTGCCGGGCTTTTTGTCACTATACCGAATCGTCCTGAAGTTGGTGCGCTCGTTCCAGTGAGCGGACCGACCACAAAGATGAAGGGATTTTCCGGTGAGAGCGGATCAGCATGAGGAACAGACTCCTTGTAGAGATAGTACGCCCCCAGCCCCTTTCCGCCGAGCAGTAGCTTGGTGACGTCCGGGTCAAGCCGCTCGGTTGTGCAACGCTGATTTGCGAGATTGACCCGCAGGACGTTATCTGCGTATCCTCGTTCCTTAAGAGACATGCTTTTCGGCTCCTTTGGGTTGTGTCAAAACGATAGCGTGCGGCTTGCACCAGAGAACACACTGTGGATCCCCGTCACACATATCACAGAAGATCGGCTTACCCTCTGAGTCAAGCGCAACAAGGTGCAGCGGGCAGGCAGGTACGCAGTCACCGCAGGCGGTGCAACGACCTTTCTCGAGGACAAGGAATCCTCCCTCGCCTATGGTTAGGGCGCCTTCCTTGCACGCCTCGACGCATTTTTCACAGAGCGGACAGACGATCGGTTTCGAGATGCGCGGTTCGTTTGGCTTGAATTTGTACTCGATCCTCAGCCGATGGCTGTTCTGGTCAAATGTGGATAAGTGAAAATGCGCACAAGCTATCTCGCACATCTGGCAGCCGGTGCAGTTAACTGCTACTGGCCTGAGCCTTCCTCGCTTCTTGACATCCGTGCCAAGGATCTCATCGATACTCATTCCGCCGTGAACCAATGCACAGATGTCAGCAACCATTTTCCGCGGGTCCTGCGCTTTCGTCACGTTTCTCCCGAAAACGGTGCCTCTTGCCCCCGCACGCAACGCTTCATCGGCAAGTTCCAGTGCATCACGGGGATCATCAGACTTGGCACCGCCAAGCACAAGGACCGGCACGCCGGCTTCGTCGACAAGCTTCTTGAACGTCTTGACGTCGTTCGTATAGGGAATCTTCAAAGCATCGGCACCGATCTCCGCTGCGATCCTGCCGGACGCTATGAGGATTTCCGTAACGTTTACGCCCGTGACCATTCCCCCCACCGCCATTGGCTCGATGATGAGCGGCAAGCCGACCTTTCGACATTGCTTCGCAAAGAACGCGGCTTGTTCAATATTGATGGCTTCGAACTCGTCGCTGTACCCTATGAAATAATAGATCGTGATCGCAGATGCGCCGACCAGCAAAGCGTCTTTGGCGCACGACGTCGCTTTCTTTTTGAAGTTGACCGCCGGGAGGATATTGCTGAGATTCGATCCCCCCAACCTTGGCATGTTCATCCAGTCGGCCCGAATGAGGAGTGCGGGCGAGTTCTTCCCCTCGAAGAACTGGCTCATACGAAGCGCAGTACCAAAGCTGACGAGTATCCCATCCGCCCCGCCGAGAACAACTTGGCCCAGGATTCTCTTGAGCTCGAGTACATTCGGAGTCGGATCAGACATCCAACCATGGTCTGCAGCCACACATACCGCCCGTCCATCCTTCGGATCGAATAATCTGTTCAGCCGGGTCGTTTTTCCTGATGATACGGTCATAGCTTTCTTCTCAATGATGGACAAGCTGTTTCAACAAGGGGAGTTTCTCTTCGATCCCCGGTGCCGCAAGGATCCTCTCTGAAAGAACAATCCCGGTCATTCCCAGCGCAAAGAGCTGTTCCATTTTTTCTCCTGTCGGTATTTCATCGAGGCGGAGCATCACCGGGATTGTCGCCCACTTCCCGATCAGTGCGCACGTCTCAGCATCACAATCGGGTAGGATAAGCGCATCAGCCCCCGCTTCCATCATGAAGGAAGTTCCAAGCTTGATCGATCCCATGTAGTTGACAGGTGAGATCTTGTCCCCAATCGGTCTGATGTCTACAATGAGGGGGAGAGAAAGGCGGTAACACTCTCGCGCGAGAAGTGAGATTGATCTGATGCTTTCAGATTCCAGGTCTTCACCGAAACCAAGCAGAAGCGTTGCCACGACGGCAGACGCACCCAGGCCCAGTGCATCTTCCCCGTCCGAGAGAGTCACCCGCGTGATGGTCGAAGCAGGGAGGCAGAATTCCTTGTCACGGTAGGCATTCGTCCAATCGATGCGCACAAGAGGTGCGGCGCGCATCTTTCCCCCGACGAGGTTCGCATGATGCTCCAACTGACCCGGGTTCAGGATGATTCCGTCGAAGGCGGTATTACATCGCGCCAGCGTTTCAGAGATATTCTCCGTTCCTGGCTGGGCTCCGACGGACGAAGTGAGCGTAAGATCCAGCATCAGACAGCGATTGTCTCTTGAATCGATGAAATCGCTCATCCTGATATTCTTGCCAACGTTGATATTCACGTCTTGCTCCCTGAATTGTCTATACAGCAATTGTTTCAATCAGATTTCTTGGCAGATTTCTTACCAGGTTTCTCATCGGTTGATTCCGGCTGAGGACGGAGAGCTCTGCTGAGAGCCATCGCCGGACCCCAGTGACCTTTCCGCCTCAGCCAGGCAACGAGCTTGCGGGGATCAAATAGCCTCGCGAGCGAGAACAAGACCCAACCGACGGTGACAGCCCGAAGAATAACCCACATGGCTTGCTCCCATGTTGAACCGTTCACGACAATGATGATTCCGACGACCACAACAGGCGCCCAGAAGAGCGGTCGAAGAAGATCGCGAACCCCCCTCCGAATCGCCACCTTGAAGGTCGGCGTCCCAACGTCGCCCGTGATACCCCGTGCTCCTTTGTCCAACATCGTCCTGATTCGGTCCGGAAGGCGATGTCGGCGTAGCCATGCAAACAGCGTCGCGAGCGCTGACAAAGTCCCGCACACAACCGTCCAAAGAGCTATCAGCGAGACGATCCCGGGAAGCTGAAGATGCAGATACTCTGCGGTCCAGCGGACCATCACATCGAGAGCAGGCAGGAGGTTGTCTCCAATCATCAGATACTGAAGGACGAG
>QYQB01000321.1 GCA_007280275.1 bacterium
CGTTGTTGCGACGTTCTCTCAGAAGCGAGTGGAAACTCCGCCCGTCTCTGGGATCTTCGGTATCGGCAATCACCAGGTCAAGGATCTTCCTCGTATCGGTCGGAGAGAGGGGAAGAATCTCCTTCCTGTTGCCGAGCACGGTGACGGCGTTTCGCGCGACTTTCCGAGCGAGCAACTCGTGTTCCCGCGAACCGACAACGCCGGCGATTTTGTCGACATCCACAAATCGATTCTTGTCAAGCCCCGCCCATTGTTTCGCCTTCAGGAGCTTGCGCACCGACGCATCGATTCGCTCCTCTGAAATCTCTCCCCGCTTGACAGCTGCGATGATCGCGTCTATTGCCACATCGATATCCGTCGGCATCAACACGACGTCGGAACCGGCCTTGAGGGCCAGGACGGACGCTTCTCCCGCAGCATATTTTACAGAGACACCGCGCATTCTCATGGCGTCGGTCACAATGAGACCGTCGAACTTGAGTTCGTTGCGCAGCAGTTCAGTTGTGAGCTTTGATGAGACGGTTGCGGGGATCCCAACGGCGGTGTCGAATGCCGGAACAGCGATGTGTCCAACCATCACCGACATGGCCCCGCTCTTGATGGCAGCCTTGAACGGGGGCAATTCCACCTGATCAAAGTGCTTCTTGTCGAAATTGAGCGTCACCAGACCAAGGTGAGTATCGACGTCCGTGTCTCCGTGTCCGGGAAAGTGCTTGACGGTCGATATCATTCCACCATCTTGCGTTCCCTTCACGAACGCCGCTCCCATATCACTCACGAGACTGACGTCATCACCAAAGGAGCGGGTGTTGATCACGGGATTGCGCGGGTTATTGTTGACATCGATCGTCGGGGCGTAGTTCTGCTGGACGCCAAGTGCGCGGCCTTCTATTGCCGTCACGCGCCCGACCTCGTACGCGTAGCGGGCATTTCTCGTGGCTCCGATGGCCATTGCACGCGGGAATGCAGTTGCGCGCGGCACACGCATCGCCACTCCATACTCGAAATCTCCGGCAACAAGCAGCGGGACATCCGCCAGTTTCTGGATCCTGTTCACCTGGACAGCGTACTCGTACACGTCACCGATCGACAGAACGAGCCCGCCGACCTTGCGACTGACGATCAAGCGTTCGAGTTCACGCCAGGTCTCTGAATCCTCTGCATAGTAAGATCCTTGAGTCGATGGGAAGACGAGTTGTGCCACTTTCTCTGCCAGCGTGAGGCGCTTGAGTGTCGATTCGACCCAATCGTCGCCTGTGCTTGCTGCCAATGTGGAAACCTGGAGTGGCTTGGCGGCAAGCTGCTGAGCCCCGCAAGCGCTTGTAAACAAGGCAGTTAGGACAAGAGGCATTGTTCCCTTCAACAACATCCGGCAGACGGCCGTTCGAACGCGGTATGCAAGCACTACGATCTCCCTGGAGAATATGTGTGAAAGAAAATATTCTAAAAGGTACAAAGCAAAGTCACCAGAATCAACCCGGATCATTGCTGCGGCTGAGCGACTTTCCTACCGAAGAGCGGATCTATCTTCGCGAAAACAGCGACAAGAAATCCCGGAATCGTGGCAAGGATTACCCACAGGAAAAAGTTCTTATAGCCCAAGAGCTCCTGCAAGTACCCACTCAGCATCCCGGGTCCCATCATTCCGAGAGCCATGAAACCAGTACAGATAGCGTAGTGCGCCGTCTTGTGTTCACCCGCGGACACAATGATCATGTAGAGCATGTAAGCAGTGAACCCAAAGCCGTAGCCGAATTGTTCGATCGCCACGGCGATATTGACGAGGAGAAAACTCTCAGGTTGAACCTGCGAGAGATACACAAACATCAGGTCGGGCAAATGGATTGAAAAGACCATAATCCAGAGCCAGTATTTCAAACCATTCTTTGAGACAACGTATCCGCCGAGCAGTCCACCAAGCGTCAGAGCGATGATACCCACAGTACCGTACACGATACCGACCTCACCTGTCGAGAGCCCGAGTCCCCCTTTATCCCTTGGATCGAGCAGAAACGGAGAGACAAGCTTGACCAACTGAGCCTCGGCAAATCTGTAGAAAAGAAGAAAAGCGAGGATAGACACCAGATCTTTCTTCTTGAAGAAGATGACAAAGGTCTCCGTGAACTCCTGCCAAACGGACCTCGATTTGTCCACGAGCGTAGGCTTGTCAACTATCGGGTATGGCAACATCAACTTATGATACGCGAAGAAAAGCAGGAAGAGTCCCGCAATAACGCCGAACGTGACAGACCAGGCAAGAGGGATGTTGCCTCCGCTACTCGATTCGATGTGGCCAGCCAGCATTACCAGGAGGCCGGAACCTGTGATCATCGCTATCCGGTAGAAGGTGCTTCTCACACCCACGAATGCCGCCTGTTGATGCGGATCCAGAGCAAGCATGTAGAATCCATCTGCCGCGATATCGTGCGTGGCTGAAAAGAAAGCCAACAACCAGAATATCGCGAGGGTCCATGTGAAAAATGAGGGGAGAGGCAGAACGAAAGCGACGACGGCAAGCGCCAACCCCATGACAAATTGTAATGCGACAGTCCACAGTCGTTTCGTGGAGAACATGTCCACGAAGGGACTCCACAACGGTTTGATGACCCAGGGGAGATACAACAAGCTCGTATAGAAGGCAATGTCGGTATTTGAGATTCCCAAACGCTTATACATAATCACGGAAACAGTCTGAGCAACGACGTATGGGATACCCTGGGCAAAATACAAACTGGGCACCCATGCCCATGGCTGCCGGTAATTGGGCTTGCTCGTTTCCATCTGCGATCCCTCTCTGAGAATCAGTTTAGTACAGCCTCTGCACCCGGGCACCCCGGAAATAATGCAGGACGATCTCTTCCGCCTTCTTTCCACGTGCCGCCATCACGGCCGCGCCAATCTGGCACAAACCAACACCGTGCCCCCATCCGGCACCGCGCAGCGTAAATCGCGTTGGTACTCCATCCCGATCACGCTCCGTGTCAACGACAAAGGCAGAACTATAGAGATGACTGTTCGACAACCAGCGGCGCACTTCCAGTTCTTTTCCCACCACGATGACCTTTTTTGTCCCCACAATCTTCAACCGGATGATTCGACCGGAAGGACCCCTCTGCAATGGCACCAAATCCATGATCGTCCCGAAGTCGATACCGGATTTGTTCCCGACGATTCGTTCCAGCTCTTCACGTGAGTATTCGACACGCCATCGGAAGAAATCGGTGGTCTCCTGATCGAACGACGGAAGGATCTGCCTCAGCACCTCCGCATCCGTGGTATTGCAGTATGCATCGGGGGACGAGAGAATCCACCGGCGGGCGTCGGCTTCAGTGGCGATCGCAGGATGCGCAAGCTCTGAGTCGGAGACCGTCTGCAGATAGGGCACCGGCGTGTCTTCCCAGGCGTTCTCGAAGCATTCTGTCAATCCGCCGCATGCTTTGTAGAACCGCGCGTCACAAATCTCATCCTCATGGACCAGGAACGAACCACGGGTCTCGTCGATTGCCATTTGAGCGCTGGCTGAGATGATTTTGGTGATCCCCTGGTAGCGCTGGCAATGGTCGTCGGCACAGACATCGAACGACGTATGATCTTCCCGATCGTACCAGCGGACGACTTCCGAGCCGGTGTCCCGTGTCCGAAGCGCCGGTGCGCCAACATTCTTTCCACGCTTTTGCTTCTCGAGCATCGCCACCAGCCAGCTCCGCGAGGTTATCGCGTGCGCTTTGAGCAGTTCAAGGGGAGCCTCTGCACTCATCTCGGACGATATGACGCTTTTGAGGTAGTTTTCAACGCTAATCTCATTGATCGCCGTCAGTGATCCGTCTGGAGAAGAAAGAAGACAAAGTGCCCCCTCAAACGTCTGGTCTTCCTTTCGTTCCCAATGGAAGTTGATTCCGATCGTTACGCCTTTCAGCGTGAATGTCCCGCTTCGGAGAGGCCGGCAAACGATCCCGGTCCCTTTCATCACCTCTATTCCCTCGTTGTCGAACAGCACGATGCGTTCGCCCACGGAATGAGCCGTGAAGGCTCCTTCCAACCGCACAGTAGTCGGAAGTTCGAACGGGCCATTGAACACGCCCTGGATTTCACGCACATGCCCGACGACACCAACGTTGATTCTCGGTTCTTCTTTGATCATTTCGTTAAGTAATTGTTGCTGATCAGGAAAGTTTTTCCACCGCCGCTTCCACCGTCGCTTGCGGGAGACTCACTTCATGGAAGATCCCTTCGACGGTTCTTGCGTCAACGGCGTTGAAGTCCTTTTCCAGCGGAGTGATGATCAGTCCGCCGATGTCGACCGCCGCCGGACTGATGAGAATGCGATCATCCCCTTCTCTGAAGTATGCATCGGGACGATGCTTGCTTCTGGGGAACAGGATCACCCGCCAGGCGGAATCGCCAAACGAGCAGAGCAGATTCATCATGGGCTCTTCCTTCGTGCCGGTAGGGACGGAGAGCGCTCCGAGCAGATCGAGCAGGACTTGCTCAATACTTTCTATCTGCTGAGATTCGAGGACGATGACTTCCCTGCCGAAATTTGCAAGCGTAAGAATCTCCACACCCCGGACTTGCTTTCTGTGCAATCGCCGGCTTTTCTCACGCGCTGCTTCTTCCACAGGTATTGTTCCAGTGGGGCTCGCCTGGAAGTGCATGTGGTCGGGAGCTGAAGCCCCGCACTTCGGACCGTTGTAAAAGACGGTGTGCCGAGGGCTCAGATCGCGGGCGAGCTCCAGAAACCGGACAGCAGAGCCCCTGAACGACTGCGGAACATGATCGACGTGTGAGATTGTGAAGTGCTCACGAAAAATCGGGGCTGGGTTACAGAGTACAAGGAAGTCATCCCGGTACAGGATTCCGTTCTGCGGTGCAGGAAGGTTCTGGACACAGAGGAAACACCGTCGTTCTCTGATCGACTGGGCATCAACCTTTGCGCCGGTACTGACGATGCGGCCGGGATTGAACTGAAGCCAGACAGAGTACCCTTCACACCGGACCTCGCGCAACCGGATCGAATCGAGCGACGAGTAACCGGCGATCAACTGGGGCCATGTTTGTTTCTGCCCGTCGAGCAGCCTTACTGCGAGTTCTGGGAGCGAGCTCTTCGGGGACTTCGGATCGAATACGGCGAAAATCTTGGCTTCAATCAAAGGATCTTGGCAAAGAATTTTAGCAAAGGATTTCGGGTTTTCTCAACGATCTTATTGTGCAGCGAGGGCAGGCTCTCTCCCCGCAGAGACCTCTTCCTCAGCGGATCGAATCGATCTTGACAAATCCAATGTAATGATCGACGGTCAATTTTCCCATCGTGAACGGCTCCGTGCGAACAACTTCATACCCCATCGACTTGTACCAGT
Organism: bacterium; assembly: GCA_007280275.1. GTDB lineage: Bacteria > Bacteroidota > Ignavibacteria > UBA10030 > UBA10030 > UBA9647. The sequence continues at coordinate 5,358 of QYQB01000321.1, forward strand.
CCACTGCCTGGGTGTTCTGGACCATGACGCCTATCCAGATCCGGTCGAGCTTGAAGGCTTTTGCCTCCTGCCCGGCACGTTCCATCAACGCCTTTCCAATCTTTTTCCCCTGAAACTGCGGGAGCACGTAAATGGAAGAGACGTAGTATCGGTTCTCCTCGGTATCGCGGGCCGTCCTCATGAATCCAGCCAACTTGTCATCGTCAAGTGCCACGAAGCCGTCAGCCAGGGGGTTGTGAAACAACGTCCTCAATGAGTCGAGGTCGTAATGTTCCGAGAAATAGCTCTTCAGGTCCTCCTCCGGAATGAAATGCGAATAGGAGTCGAGCCACGTCTTCCAGAGTACGTCCTGAATAAGTGTCAGATCATCGAGTGTCCAGCGACGAACGAGTTGTGCCATGCTATTCTCCTTGATGATTGAGGCGTTGGCGAGCCATCATTTCGATGGTGCGAATCTTGTCTTTATAAACGTCGTAGCGGTTCGCTCTCTCGATAGAGAGCGCTGCGTCGGTGTTCCCCTCCCACCGGCGACAGAGATACAGAGGTTCGAAGATCCTCCCGATCTGATACTCCCGGGACAGTTGCAGCGCGACCGCGTAGTCCTCGCCGTAGCTCACATTTGGCAGTCTCACCGTTCTGAGCAGCGACGTGTTGAACGCTCGCGGCGCTCCGAGGCCGTTGATTCTCAGCGCATTGTTCCGGCCGTTGTCAGGAGTCCATTCGCGATGGTCTATGATGCCCGGCGGGAGTTCCTCAAGTTTCATATTGACGAGTTTGTACGAGCCGATCACCATCGCGTACTGGCCGCTCCGGAAAACATCGACGATCTTCTGCAACGTGTCGGGTCCGCTATAGATGTCATCCGAATCGAGTTGAACAGCATAGCGTCCGCAATGGACTGAGAACACGGCTTCGTTCCAGCATCCGCCGATGCCAAGATCGTGCCGGGTCGGGACGATGTGTTTCACTGCCGGGTGCCGGGCAGCGAGATCCTCCATCATCCTTGTCGTCCCATCCGACGAATGATTATCGACGACGATGACATTGAAGGTCTGGTCAAACTTCTGTTGTAGGACACTCTGGACGGCATCAGCAATCGTGTGCTCACGGTCCCGGACAGGGATGACAACACTTGCTTCAACCGGGAATGTGTCTTCAACAGTCGGGATGGATTTGAAATTGGGCGCGAGATAGACATCGATGTGTTTCAGATGCTGCGTCACGACCGCTTCCATTTCTTTCTGGACGGCCTGGTTTCGGGGATCGACGTAGTCGAAGAGCTTCTCTCCCGTCAAACGCAAATCGGATTCGACTTTCGTGTAAAGGTACTCCTGCACGTGAAAGAGGCGATGATCGACGGACACCTTCAGCCGGAGGTCATAGAGCCCGGCGACATCGACAACGGCAAGATCGCCGTACTTCTTCAGAGCTGCCCGGACCGCTGCCATAGAGAAGAAGAGCAGCGCTCCGAATTCGAAGGTGTCGCGCACGCTGCCAAACTGACAATCGATCACCGGCCGCTCCGACCGCACTCCCTTCTTGATTTCGAAGAAGTCGGAGTAGCACATGCCGGAGGACGTCTGCCGGGCGATTCCGACAAACCGCTCCAGCGCCGCCTGACCGAGCTGAATCTCCTGCGATTGCGTGATGAAAAGAAAGTAGTCCGACGTAATCCGTCTCAGGATCGTGTTCAACGTCGTGCCGGCAGTCAGCGTATGGGAGAGGAATCCCTCGCATTTGTCATGCCTGCCGGAATACTGGCCGGAATGAATGACGAAGATCCTATCAACGAGGGGTGATTCAATGAATTGACGAAGAGTAGATTCAAAATGGGGTTGCGTGGAGAACGGAAGAGCAACAGAAATCACACTCATAGCTGGTCCTGGGCCGATTGGATGGATAAGAGGACAGCTCCGTACGCAGGCGGCGCTTCAGGAGCAATGACATTGACCTGGGGCAAAGAGAATGTAATCTTGTGAGTCAGGATTTTCCGGTAAATATTTTCGTTACTGATCAGGCTGCCAATAAACGAAAGGGATATTTTTGACCGGGCGCGAGACGATTCCTCAATCTTGTTTACCAGTGTCCGCACATGTTCGAAAAGTTCGAACGTAGCCTTGTTCAGAATTCGAGCACACTCTGTGTCTTTCCCCTCAGCCGCTTCAATCACAAGCGGGGCCACTCTGGCGACGTCGAAGTTCTCCCTGTACACGCCATTGATGATCTTCTCCTGATTCGAGAGACCGAGTCGCTCATCGACAAGCTTCGTCAACAGTGTCGCTTTGCCGCGCCCGTCAAGATGCTTCGCCACAGCGTTCAGGCCATCGCGGCCAATAACATAGCCGCTTCCTTCATCACCAACGACCCTTCCCCATCCTCCCGCACGATGGATTCCTCCCTTGTGATCCTTCGCCAATGAGAACGAGCCCGTCCCTGCAATCAGGATGATACCCAACCGGCCCTTGAAAGCCCCCTCGAGCGAGATTCGTCCATCGCTCTCGATTCCAACTTTCCCGATCGCAAGCTTTCGTTTTTTTGCCTCTGCCACCGCAGCCAACCGAACACGATCTTTGTCCCCTTCGCGACCGGCACCTGCAAGTCCGGCGACGGTGAACAGTACCTCGTTGGTTCCGCACTTCGCTTTGGCGCACAGTTTTTCGAGGAGATCGACAATGACATCCGCGGATTTTTCAGCGCCGACAACCTGCGGATTGCTCGGGCCGCCAGTTTCTTCCACCAGGACCTGGCCAGCCAAATCGCTGAGCATCGCGGCAGTCTTCGTTGCGCCGCCGTCCATCCCTACAACGAATTGTCTTTTTGCCATAGGACACCTCGAAGAAAGTAGCCATTATTGGAGGTAAAATCAAGAAATGTGCGATGAGATCGAATCAGGAGGCCGCCATCAATGAGAACGCGGCAACGATGAGGCGCGTTGCCCTTTGGAAAAATCTTCGCTATACTGATCGCCCAAGTTCCTGTATCATCCGGTTTTTGACACAGATTCTCAGTCCCGAGTGTAGAAACTTGCTTCTTCTTGACATTTCCTGCATCTAACGGGTGCCGGAGCAAGTTGAAATCGTTCGAGTACATGCCGGCTTGCAGGAAGAAAGAAGACCAGCAGCATTCACAACCAAAGGAAGACCCATGAAGCGCACAGTGGCAGTTCTCATCATCTCTCTGAGTGTTGGCATGTTCGCCCTCGCGATGGCACAACAGAAGAAGGCACCCAACTTCGTGTTGAAGACCGGAGACGGCAAGACCTACGAGCTCGTTCAGAGCAAAGGCAAGGTAGTCATCGTCAACTTCTGGGCAACGTGGTGCGGACCTTGCAGAAAAGAGATCCCCGATTTCATCGAATTCTACAAGAAGTACAAAGACCAGGGGGTGGAAATTGTCGGCGTCTCGCTGGATAAGGATGGATGGGAAAAAGTGAATCCATTTGTGAAGCAGAACAACATCAATTATCCTGTGGTTCTCGACAACGGGACGGTCGCCGCGACCTTTGGCAAGATCCAGTTTATCCCCACGACATTTATTATCGATCCGAACGGCAACATCGTCGATGAGCACACCGGCGTAATGACGAAGGCAATGTTGGAAGCCAAAATCAAACCGCTCTTGAAGAAGGGCGTCTGATTTTTCACTTCTCACGTAAGGACAATATCGTATGCACCACCCAGGGTCAATCTCCGTGCGCCTGCTGCTCTTCGCGCTCTTCATGTCCGCATCGCTGACAGCGCCCTCCGTCGCTTTCCAGATCGGCGGCGGCCCGAGTTCGAGTGCAGGCAAAATGCGTGTCGAATCGAAACTCTCATTCGACAAGGTTGCTGCCGGTTCGGAGTTCAAAGCCGCGATCATTCTGAAGATCGCGGAAGGCTGGCACATCAACTCGAACACACCAACGTACGACTACCTGATTGCGACCTCTCTTGAGCCCGAGCAGCGCGAAGGCTTCATCGTTGTGGATCTCCGGTATCCTAAAGGAAAGAATCTCAAGTTCGGCTTCGCCGAAGACTCGCTGAGCGTCTATGAAGGAAGCCCCGTGATCTTCTTTACAATCAAGCTTTCGGACCGGATCGCTGTCGGGAAGGATACACTGAAGGCAAAACTCCAGGTTCAGGCCTGCAATGACCAGGTCTGCCTCGCGCCGGCTTCGATTGACGTCCTGATCCCGCTGGAGATTGTGGGCCCGAATGAGAAATCGAGCCCGATCAACGACGACATTTTCTCTTCCTACGGCATTCAGGGAGGCGCCCCGGCAAGCAACAACAAAAGCGATATTGGTCAACTGTTCAATGAGAGAGGAGCATTCGTATCGTTCCTCGCGATTTTTCTGATCGGGCTGGCACTCAACCTCACGCCCTGCGTGTACCC
>QYQB01000306.1 GCA_007280275.1 bacterium
GTCGCTTGCATATTCCCGGATCGGCCTTTCCGATATCATTTCAAGCGAGATCAGGGTTGCAGGATCGGGGATCGTGATCCGTTCCAGGTCGTTTTTCACCGCGAGGGTCGAGAACCTCTTCGAGAGTTGGTCCATGTCCAGAGCCACAGGTTCCAGAGAACCTACGAGGAGGAGGTCAGTGGACCAGGATTGCCACACCAAAACGCGAGGAAACACCGAACGGAACGTTCGAACCACAAGTTTGAATGTCGCATCATCGATCTCGTAGAGATGAAACCATTGCACCATCAGGCCATGCGGTTTCAGCCTCCCCTTGCACATTTCAAAAAACTCTGTCGTGTAGAGATTGCCGATGCCCGCGATCCATGGATTGGAGGGTTCGCTGATGACGACATCGTAGTTCGTCTGGGAGAGCTTTAAGAATGCCAGGGCATCGTCGATATAGAGCTTGACCCGCGGGTCCGCAAGAGGCTTATTGTTCACGTGCTCGAAGAGCTTGGATGCTGCGATCACCTCAGGTGATATTTCCACGCTCTCAACAAGTTTGACCGGATGCGTGAGAACACTTCCGGTCGTGACGCCGCTTCCAAAGCCGATTACAAGAACGGTGTCAGGATTTGGGTGGAGCATCATCGGCACCTGGGCGAGCAAGACCTGTGTCGGAAGATCGCCCACTGATGAGGCATCCGCCTTGCCATTGATGATGAGAATGTTTTGCATTCTCCCCGAAATTGGACCCTCGATGACGCCAACAGTCGCAGATGCCCCTTCTTCGTAGAAGAGCACTTTGCTCGCCGTAACGCCCTTCACAAATTCGGCATAAGATGCAGGAGGCTGACGTTCGTTGTTGAACCGTCGAAACACCCCCGACAATGTGACGATCTGATTCCAGTCCGACCCAAGAACAAAGGTGAGACAAGCCAGAAAGCCTGCAGATGCGACGAGCACAACGCGACGGACCCTTGACATCGCCGAGTCCACGACCGTCAGCACGATGCCACTCACCAGATTCAGTAGAAGTCCGACTTCCATAGCGTGACGAACTCCAATGAGGGGGATCAGCACAAGCCCAGCGGCGAGAGAGCCGACTACGGTACCAATAGTGTTGACAGAAAATACGGTACCGACAGATCTTCCCAGCACCTGAACGGATCGCGTGGCGATGCGGCTCGCAAGAGGGAGCGACATGCCCAGAAAGATCGTCGGGACGATCATGATCGCGAAACCGATGATGAACTGCAGCGTCAGAAATATGGGATAGGTGGTATCCGATCTCGTGAGAATAGAGCCGAGCTGCCAGAAGAAGTACGGAATACGGCCATAGAGAGGCAGCATCAGTGCCATGGAGACACCAACGAGGAGCTGGCAGAGCGCGAGTGCCGCAATGAGGTTTTTCCAGCGTCGCATCAAAATGGCTACGAGCCAGCTTCCGATTGTGATCCCGGAGATAAACGCAACCAGCATCAGAGTGTACGAGTACGTCGATGAGCCCAGCACTGGTATTAACAATCGAACCCATGCGACCTCATAAATCATAGCGGCAAGACCCGAAACTCCTGCCACACCGACAGCCAACACAACAAACTTATCCGGGTAAGGGGGGATCTCAGTCTCGGGTACAGCCTCGTCGACCGAAAGAGAGAATCGTTTTCTCTTCCCGAGGACGAACGCCACTGCGGCGATCAGGATATTGACAATTCCAGCAGATATGACCGTCGCCCGAAGGCCTGCCATGGGGACGAGGAAGAAGCCCCCGAGGAGCGAGCCGACAACGGCGCCGAAGCTGTTCAGGAAATAGAGTGTGGCAACATTCCTGCCCGATTCCTCAACGCTGTGCGAGATGAAGCGTACGAGCACAGGCAGGGTCCCTCCCATGAGAATCGTTGGCAGAAGGAGTGTCAGGATACTTACAACAAGCTTTATGAGAAGAACCGCGGTTCCGTCGCTCGGCAGTTGGAGCGCATGAACCGACACCACGAAGACGTTTTTGGCAACCCCCATGATCCAAGGATACAGGATACAATAGATACCGATGAAGAACTCAAGCGCACCGTATAGGAGGATAGGCGATTTAGTCCGATCTGCTCGGCGCCCCCAGAGCGATGCCCCGATGGCGAGGCCACCCATGAACGTCGCCAAGAGGATGGTTTGAGCATAGGTCGTGTTGCCGAGGAAGAGCGAGAGGTATTTGAACCACGCAACTTGATAGATGAGACCGGTGGCCCCCGAGACGATGAAGAGAACAGCGATGACGCCGTACGTGGTCTGCTTGCTCATGAGGTCCCTTGGAATGTTCAGGCTGATTATGCTTGCAGCAGGTTTTTTGCTATGACCATTTTCTGCACTTCGGATGTACCTTCACCAATGGTCAGGAGCTTGACATCACGATAGAATTTCTCAACCGGAAAGTCCTTGATGAATCCATAGCCGCCGTGGATCTGAACCGCCTCCGTCGCCACGCGCTGCGCCACTTCGCTCGCGTACAGTTTCGCTTGGGCGGCGATCAAATTGACAAGTTCGCCGTTCTGTTTCGCCATCGCCGCGCGATACGTCAGGAGACGGGCCGCCTGTATTTCAGTCGCCATCTCAGCAAGCTTGAATTGGATCCCCTGGAATTCCGCAATCGGCTTTCCGAACGCCTGACGCTCCTTCGCGTACTTCACCGCCGCATCGAGAGCTCCTTGCGCAAGCCCGACGGAGAGCGCAGCGATACCGATCCTTCCACCGTCCAAAACGGTCAGGGCTTGCCTGAATCCCTCCCCCTCTAGGCCGATCAAGTTCTCTTTTGGAACCCGCACCGCGTCAAAAGCCATCGTCACCGTGTCACTCGCGCGCATTCCGAGCTTGTTCTCTTTCTTTCCAATGCCCAAACCCTTCATGCCTCTCTCTACGATAAACGCCGAAATCCCTTTGTTACCTTTCGACAGATCCGTCTTGGCCAGCACGACATACGTCGAGGCATACGATCCATTTGTGATGAACGATTTCGAGCCTGTGATGACATACGAGTCGTTATCACGCACGGAGGCAGTCTTCATTCCTGACGAATCGCTGCCCGAACCGGGCTCCGTCAGACACCAGGACCCGATTTTCGAGCCCGTTGCCAGGTCTGGTACGTATCGTCTCTTCTGTTCGTCACTCCCAAACAACGAAAGGTGTTGAAGGCACAATCCGCTGTGCGCGGCGAGTGTCAAGCCCACAGATGGATCAACCCGTGAGAGTTCTTCCATGACAACGACAAAATGCATGAGCGACAGTCCGGCGCCTCCCAGTTCGCTCGGGACTGTTACTCCAAGATATCCAAGCCCGGCCATCTTTTGGAGGACACCCATCGGGAATTCCTGAGCCTCGTCATACTTCATAACCTGCGGCAATATCTCGGCCTCTGCAAAGTCTCGGGCCGATTCCCTGAGCATCTTCAGCTCATCGGTCAGACGAAAATCTACCCCTTGCTCATTCGGAACACTGTCTCCCATAAGCTCCTCAGACTGGCGTCTTTTTATGGTTCATCCCTCATCACTGCTGCCCACCGCTCGTCCGGAAATCTTCCAGAAGGCCGGCGGCAACATCGTACGGGTTCGATTGGCGTTGGAGAAGCAGATCAAGCCTCTGATGAAGTTCCCGGGAGCGCTCACTGCTCCAGAAATCAATGTGAAGCTGGTCTTCTATGATCTCACGGATTCTGCGCTCGAGACGCAATTTCCGATTTCGTTCGAGCATGCCGGTGGTTTCCAGAAACGATCGATGTTTCTGTATAAGCTCCGCCACCTCCTCCGTGCCTTTTCCTTCGCAGGCTTGAGTCTTCAGAACCTCCGGCATCCAACTCTCCATAGTATGCGCACGAAATCCGAGAATCATCTTGAGGGACATCACAGCCTGGTCAGCTCCGGGACGGTCAGCCTTATTCAGAACGAAGAAGTCCGCGATCTCCATAAGCCCCGCCTTCATTGCCTGGATACCATCTCCCGACTCTGGCACGAGCACAACGATTGTCGTATCCGCTGCACTGGCGATATCAAGTTCTGATTGCCCGACACCAACCGTTTCAAGTATGACAACATCGTAGCCGGCTGCATCGAGGACGTCGGCAGCTTCTTTGGCCCGCTTGCTCAAGCCACCCAGACTTCCGCGGGAGGCCATACTGCGAATAAAAACACCTTCATCCAATTCCACCTCACTCATACGAACCCGATCGCCGAGGAGGGCCCCACCGGTGAATGGACTCGTAGGGTCAACTGCTATGATGCCGACTTTCTTTTGTTGCAGGCGATAGACTCGGGCGAGTTTGTTCGTCAGCGTGCTTTTCCCTGCCCCGGGTGGACCGGTTATTCCGACCCGGTACGCTCTGCCGGTGCACCCATAGACACTCTTCAAGATCTCTTTCGAAAGCGGCGTGTCGTTTTCCACCTGGGAAATCGCGCGCGCAATAGTCTTGCGGTCTCCCTGCATCAACTGATCGATCATAGTGCTGGCGAGTGACGTCACGATACTAGGCGAATTTCTTTTTGAAATACTCTGCTGTCAGGCGAAGCCCCTCGGATAGTCCCACGATTGGACTCCACCCAAGCTCGCGCTGGATCTTCTTAAAGGTGATCACGCTCCGACGTTGCTCGCCCTGCATCGCAGGTCCGTGGCCTTCCGCACACCCTGGGTTCAGCCAACCTCGAAGAATCTGAAAAAGTTGATTCACATCGGTCTCAATCCCGGTCCCAATGTTGAAGATATTTGATCCGGAAGACTTCAGGGCGAGGAGATTGCCTCTCACCACATCGCCGACGAATGTATAGTCCCTTGTCTGTTTCCCATCTCCATTGATGACTGGGCTTTCACCATGTAACATTTTCCTGGCAAAGATTGCCACGACGCCTGCTTCTCCGTGCGGATTCTGTCGGGGCCCGTACACGTTCGCGTATCGAAGTATAACGTGATCGATGCCATGCACTTGCTTGTAGTAGGAGAGGTATTTTTCCGTCACAAGTTTGGTGATGCCGTACGGTGACAAGGGCCGCACAGGATGCTCTTCATCGGCCGGAAAATAGTCCTGCTCACCATAGATCGCACCCCCTGTTGAGGAAAAAATGACTTTCTTGACATCGAATTTCCTCGCCGCTTCAAAAATGTTCAAGCCTCCCAGCACGTTCACACTCGCATCAAACTTGGGATCGGAGACCGAGCGGCGGACATCCATCTGAGCTGCGTGGTGATTGACCACATCGATTGCGTGTCGCTGGAAGATCTCTTCGATCTCCGGGCTCCGGATGTCGAGCTTATGGAATTCCGCTTTCGGATTGACATTCTCCCTCACACCGGAGGAGAGATCGTCAATGACGATGACGTTATTCCCTTCGTTGACGTACGCATCAACAATATGAGAACCAATGAATCCTGCACCACCTGTAACGAGTATGGTCACGTCAATGTTCCCGTGTGCTAATGTTAGACTGCCGGCGCAGACCTTTCTGACCGATATCGCTCCGATAGTACGCGCCGTCGAACGTTAATGAGTCCACTGCCCGATATGCTGCATCGATTGTGCCCTTGAGATCATGTCCATAGCCAATCGCTGTCACACCCAACACTCGTCCACCGGAGGATACGACCTGCGCGCCATCAGATCGGGTGCCGGAATGAAACACGACAAGGCCGTCCTCATGCCTGACGTTCTCCAATCCGTGTATCACTTTTCCGGTTTGATAATCATCCGGATACCCCCTCGAAGCCATCACCACGCAGACGGCAGAGGCAGCATGCTGCTTCACGGTCAACGGATCAAGCCGCCGCTCGGATATCGACAGCAGGATCTCCGCGAGGTCGCCGTCAATGAGCGGCACGACAACCTGTGTCTCGGGATCACCAAAACGGCAGTTGTACTCAATGACCTTCGGCCCGGTCGGTGTAATCATCAATCCGCAATACAGGCAACCGCGGTAAGGCATTCCGTCATTCTTCATCCCTTCAAGCGTTGGAACGATGATCTCTTCCTCGATCTGCTTGAGGACCCCTTCCGTTACAATCGGTGCCGCGGCATAAGCTCCCATGCCACCTGTGTTTTTTCCCTGGTCACCATCGAGAATCCGTTTATGATCCTGAGCTGTGGCGAGAACAGCAAACTGATCTCCATCCGTGAGGGCGAATACCGACGCTTCTTCCCCCTCCAGATACTCCTCGATGACAACGTTCTCACCTGCCGAGCCGAAAGCCTTGTTCGACATCATCTCCCTCAATGCCACGACCGCGGCATCGTAGGTTTCACAGATCAATACACCTTTTCCGGCTGCCAGTCCATCAGCCTTGACTACCACCGGAAGGGGCAGTTCGCGTGCGTATGCCTCAGCCTGGCTCAGACCATCTGAGGAGAAGTTACGGAATCGGGCAGTTGGGATTCCGTGGCTTGCCATAAACTGCTTGGCGAACGCCTTGCTCCCTTCGAGCATTGCTGCCGACCTGCTCGGACCAAAGATCCTGAGTCCGTTGCGCTCGAATTCGTCAACGATTCCATCGACGAGAGGTTGTTCCGGTCCGACGACAGTGAGCTCGACACCGTTTTCTTTTGCAAAACGCACGAGACCTTGAATGTCCGTCGGTTTGAGTGAAACCAACTGAGCTTGCTGGGCAATTCCCGCGTTCCCGGGGGCACAATAAAGAGCCTTCACCCGAGGGCTTTGCCGGAGTTTCCAGACAATTGCATGTTCCCTCCCTCCGGAGCCGATGACTAGAATATTCATGATCCTTCTTCCTCGAGTTTGGCGAATGCGTTCTTGTCGATATCCATCAGAGACTCGAATTGCCGGGCAAGCTCTCCAGTCAGCATCTGGCGATCATAGCGTCCCGAGAATTCCTCCGGTACCTGTTTCAACTGATTCTTCTCGTACTGTGCGAAGAGTCCGCGCACAGCATCTTCATGTGCTTTCAAATCCTTGAGAGGCACGCAGACTCCAGCCCCGCTTTCGAGGATCAGTTGCTTCATAGAGCCTTCCTTGAGAGAACCAAGAATCGGCTTCCGTGCGCCCAGATATTCGTAGAGTTTCCCAGGAGACTGATAATCATTGTCAAGCACGAGCCAGAGGACGTCCGATTCCATGAGGAGTCGCGTGCATTCCTTGTGGTCCAGGTACCCCAAGAACTTCACATCGTTTTGCAGCCCGAGCTTGCTCACGAGCACCTGATCTGATTCGCGCACATTACCAATGAGACTCAGCTCCAGCCTCCCTCGCATTTGCGGCACGTCCCGTAAGAGGTTATGCAGCGCTTGCAGAAGAACTGACGGGTTTCGGTCAGCATAGAAGGTGCCGGCGTGAGTAATCCGCATCTTGCGCCTTGCCGCAGGCTTCGAGACAGGCCTGGATACAAAATCTGCAGGGTCATACCCCTGGGGGATAATGGCAATGTCGTGATAATCGAGGCCCAGGTAATGCTTCAAGATGCTCTCTTTCACACGCCGGACTGTCACGATAATGCGATCAGCCACTTTCAGCACACGTTTCTCCAACCGGTAGTGCATATATCGATGCAGCGGCGTCGGATAATACTTGAATGGGTAGTCGAGCCATGCATCCCGATAATCCAAAACCAGAGGTAACCCGAATTTCTTCTTCAATGCCTCGCCAATTAAAAAATCCGTTTGGGGGGGGGCCGTGGCGAATATCACGTCGAAATGTTCGCGACTGAGAAGCTCCGTCGCAGCCTTCAATGCTTTCGACTTCCAACCAATCTTCGTGTCGGGAACAAACACGGCATCGCCGGCAAACTGAAGAATCTTGCGGACCCGCTCCGAAGGCATTTTCACGACACCCTGACTCTTGAACAGTCTATTGGGATCGAGAGAACTTGCCCGGACAATTTCAGTTCCGGCCTGTTCAACTTCTTCGAGGAGTGTCGCATCGACGGCATAGTAACCCGTTGGAGATACGGTGAGTACCGTGGGCTTCCACCCGTATTTCGGAAGGTACTTCATGAACTTGGCGGTCCGTTGAACACCGCTCAAACCCATCGGAGGGAAATAGTACGCGATGACGAGGACTTTTCGGAATTCACTATTCATAGGATGGTTAGCTCTTTCGGTGCAAGAGTGAGCACGTCGCAACCGCTCTCACGAATGACAACATCATCTTCAATCCTCACACCTCCAAGCCCCGGAATATAGATCCCAGGCTCGATGGTGACGACGTTTCCGGCTCTCAGAATTTCTTTGCTCAGGGCCGAAAGACGGAGTTCTTCATGGATCTCGATACCGAGACCGTGCCCCAGAGAATGGCTGAAATACTTTCCGAAGCCCTTCCTGCTGATGTAGCCGCGCGCAACACGATCAAGGGCGCTGGCCCTGATTCCCTCACGTGCTGCCTCGATTGCCCTGCACTGCGCATCGAGCACAATCTGATACACTTTCCTGGCGCGGGCAGTGGGTCGGCCGATCGCGACCGTTCTCGTGAGATCACTGTTGTAGCCATCCAGGCGGCAACCAAAATCCAGCGTCACCAGTTCTCCCCTCTTGATCTTCTTTCCGGAAGCCCGCGCATGCGGAAGTGACCCCCGAATACCACTCGCAACGATCGCATCGAATGCATCTGCTTCTGCCCCATATCGTCTGTGCAAGTATCCGATCTCTGCAGCCACCTCTTGCTCCGTGAGCCCAGGCTTGAGGAAGTGCAGAAGTTTCTGAAACACTTTCTCGGTAATCCTGACCGCACGCCTGATACTCTCGATTTCGGACTCATCTTTGACTGCGGCGATATTCTCAATGACCGACAATGTCGGCACGAAGGCCGAGCCCGGGAATAGTTTCTTCAAATTCTTGTAGGCAAAGACGCTGAGATTCCGACTCTCAAAACCAACCCGGGACTTCCCCTTCATGAGGCGGCGCTTGCCTGCCTCTTCGATAAGGCCAATCCGGCTTACATGAATTTCAAATCCCTTGATCTCGGTCTTTGACTGGTCACGATAACGGTGATCAGTGAGGAAGTGCTGGTTCTTGCAGTCAATAATGCAGAGGCCATTTGAGCCCGTAAAGCCCGTCAAATAGCGGACATGAGGAGTATGAGAGACAAGAAGAGCATCCAATCTCGAAGTACCTAGATGTCTTCGGACCTCTTGAAGCCGTCGCTCGAACATCAGTGGATTCTTACAGGTGATAGTTGGGGGCTTCTTTCGTGATTGCGACATTATGAGGATGGCTTTCGCGAAGTCCGGCATTGGTCATCCGTACGAACTGCGCTTTCGTTTTCATCTCTGAGATCCTTCGGCAGCCGCAGTATCCCATCGCCGAACGGAGCCCACCGATCATTTGGTGCACGGTTTCACTGAGACTCCCTTTGAACGGGACTCTCCCTTCGATGCCTTCTGGGACAAGTTTCTGCAGATCGTCCTCAACATCCTGGAAGTAACGATCCCTGCTCCCCTGCTTCATCGCTTCAATTGAACCCATTCCACGGTACATCTTGTAGCTTCGTCCTTCGTAAAGGACCTTTTCGCCCGGGCTTTCATCGACGCCGGCAAAGAGGCTGCCAAGCATGACTGAGTCGGCTCCTGCCGCAATCGCTTTTGCGATATCTCCCGTCTGCTTGATTCCACCATCTGCGATAAGCGGAACTCGCGATCGTGAAGCGACCTTTGCACATTCCATGATTGCCGTCACTTGAGGGACTCCGACGCCCGCCACAACGCGCGTCGTGCAGATTGAACCCGGTCCGATGCCGACTTTCACCGCATCAGCACCAGCCTTGATCAAATCGCGAGTCGCTTCCCCGGTGGCGACGTTCCCTGCGATCAGTTGAATGTCGAATCGCGACTTAATAAGCTTCACCATCGTCAGGACACCTTGTGAGTGACCATGGGCGGTATCGACAATAATCACATCGACACCAGCATCAACCAGCGCAGCAACACGGTCGAGCGTGTCGCTTGTAACACCCACGGCTGCCCCGGTGCGCAAGCGACCGAGGTTGTCTTTGCAGGCGTGGGGGTGTCTCCTCTTCTTTTGGATGTCTTTGAACGTAATGAGACCCTTGAGTTTGCCATTCTTATCAACCACAGGCAATTTCTCGATGCGATTTTTCTGCAGGATCACTTCTGCCTCTTCCAAGGTTGTCCCCACCGGAGCAATCACGAGATTTGCCGCGGTCATTACTTTCGAGACTTCCAGTTCCAGGTTTGGCTCAAATCGAAGATCACGGTTCGTCAGGATGCCGACGAGCTTCTCGTCCTGAACAATGGGAATGCCGGAGATGCTATACTTCTTCATTACCTCGAGAGCTTCGCGGACCGTTCGATTGAGGCCAAGAGTAATCGGATGAAGGATCATCCCGCTCTCCGATCTCTTCACTTTGTCAACTTCCTCTGCTTGCCGTTGTATGGTCATGTTTTTGTGCAGAATTCCAATCCCACCTTCGCGTGCGAGTGCAATGGCCATGTCGAATTCCGTCACCGTATCCATTGCTGCGCTCACGAGCGGGATGTTCAACTCGATCTGACGAGTGAGCCTGGTCCTCACATCAGTCTCTCGAGGAAGAACAGACGACTTCGCAGGGAGTAACAGCACGTCGTCGTACGTAACCCCTTCACCGATAATCTTCTTCAATGCCATATGAGTAATCCTGTCTGGGCTTGGTTTTGTCACTCGAACGCCGGTATGCCGGTGATGTCTTCTCCGACAATCAGCGTATGCATTTCATGCGTTCCTTCGTACGTCTTCACAGATTCCAGGTTTGCGGCATGCCGCATCACCGGGTACTCGTGGAGAATGCCATTCGCGCCGAGGATTTCTCTCGACATCCGGGCAATCTCCAAAGCATGGTACACGTTGTTCCGCTTTGCCATTGAGATTTGAGTAAACTTTGCCTTGCCTTGATCCTTCAACCGACCTAATTGAAGACATAGCAGTTGGGCTTTTGTTATCTCTGTAAGCATGTAGACCAGTTTTTCCTGAATCAGCTGGAACGAAGCGATTGGTTTGCCGAATTGGATTCGAGTCTTGGCGTATTGAAGCGCCACATCATAACAAGACATCGCGGAACCGATTGCTCCCCAAGCGATTCCATAGCGGGCCTGGCTTAGGCACATCAACGGACATTTCAATCCCCCCGATTTCGGCAGGATGTTCTCCTCTGCGACCAGGCAATCTTCAAACACAAGCTCTGACGTCACCGAGGCCCTGAGCGAGTGTTTTCCTTTCATCTCCGGTGCCGTGAAACCCCTCGTCCCCTTCTCTACAAGAAACCCTCTTATCTCACCATCAAGTTTGGCCCACACCACGGCGACATCTGCGATGGTTCCGTTTGTGATCCACATCTTCGCACCATTGATCACGAACCCCTTCGAACTTCTCTCGGCCCGAGTGATGAGACCGCCAGGGTTCGATCCATAGTCCGGCTCAGTCAGGCCGAAACAGCCAATCGCTTTCCCAGAGGCCAGCATCGGCAGCCAATAGTCCTTTTGTGCTTCCGAGCCAAATGTGAAAATCGGGTACATCACGAGGGCGCTCTGAACCGAGGCAAAGCTCCGAATCCCACTGTCGCCTCGCTCGAGCTCCTGCATGACGAGACCATAGGCGACATTGTTCATTTCTGCACAACCGTATTTCGCAGGGAGGGTCGAACCGAAGAGGCCAAGGTCAGCCATCTGTGAAACGAGATGGATGGGAAACACACCATCCTCATAGTGCTTCTCAATTGTTGGAAGCACTCTCTCGTCTGTGAATTCCCGGACCGTGTTTCGAACCAGAACTTCATCTTCCGAGAGTAACTCACTCAGATGGTAGTAGTCGACTCCTTGGAATCTAGACATGATTTGTCCCATTGGGAGCTGAGGAGATGTGTCTATTTTTGACAACAGGCTGGAACCAAGTCCGTGTTGATCTCAAAAATTAGTCAACAAACGCCCAAATGTCAAGGAAAGCATCGAAGAGGGGGAAAAAAAAGAGCCAGTTTCTCAGTCGTCCCACCATAGGCGACCGATGACTGGCCCATCAAGAAGGAGGTAGCGTTATGCTCCCTACACTGTATTTGACGGCGGCTCCAAAGAAAAGTTGCACGCTGAGGGTGGTTTTTTTGCTGTTTGCATTCAAATTCCATCACTCGGTCCCAACTTTCAGCACTTTCGAAATTGAATTTTCAAATAGAGATACCAACCTTCGGTTCTCGAAGGACCTATTGAAGCTTAGGATTGTTTTCAGATGATCGGGCTGACAAGTAAGGGAGGCAGGTGTAGATCCTTTGCGACGAGACCTTCTCAAGGAGAGGAGAATCAGGCATCCGGGGAAAAGCTGGCTTTGATGCCGTACTTTTTTATCTTCAGATACAGCGTCTTTGGCGTTATCCCAAGCACTTGGGCTGTTTTGAGCCTGTTCCACTGATTCGCGTTCAGAACCTTTTCGATGTGGATTTTTTCGATCGCTTCCAGTGACAGAAGGCTGCCCAGTCCTTCCTGCGTCTCAAGTCGTGGTGAGGCATCTGCGTGTCCAGAGAGAGAGGGGTTGATCCAGAGATCCTTTGCTTCGATCGTATCTCCCTGACTCAGAACCGTGGCCCCTTCTATGACATGCTCCAGCTCGCGCACATTGCCCGGCCAGTTGTAGCGCAGAAGAATTGTCATGGCATCAGGGCTCACCTTCTTCGGATTGGCCTTGGATTTACGTTTGAGGAAGTAGTCCACGAGCAGTGAGATGTCTTCCTTTCGTTCCTGCAGCGTCGGCAGTTTGAGACTGACCACATTCAGGCGGTACAGAAGGTCCTCACGAAAGCGACCGGCCTGTACTTCCTGTGGGAGATTCTTGTTGCTCGCGGAGACAACTCTTACATCGACCTTCATTGAGTTTGTACCACCAACCCGCCGAAACTCACCAGTCTCCAGAAATCTGAGAAGCTTGGCCTGGGTCGGTTGGCTGATATCGCCGACTTCATCCAGGAACAGCGTCCCTCCATTGGCGACTTCTACCAATCCCTGCTTTGCGGCGTACGCGTTTGTAAATGCTCCCTTCTCGTGTCCGAAAAGCTCACTTTCGAGAAGTTGATCCGGAATTGAAGCGCAGTTGACGGCAACAAAAGGCTGGTCCCTTCTGGGGCTCTCATTATGCAGGAGATGCGCGATCAATTCTTTTCCCGTGCCACTCGCTCCCTGGATAAGGACAAATGCCTCACTGTCAGCCAGTTTGCGCGCGTTTTCGACAACATTGCAGAACACCGCACTTTCACCCACCAATCCGCTTGGCCCGCTGATGCGGCTTAGCTCTCGCTTCATCACCTCTTTGTCGATGACGAGCTGACGCCGTTCCACAGCACGTCGAACTGTCGCAAGCAACTGCTGAGAGTCGTAGGGTTTACTGATGAAATCGTATGCTCCCAGCTTGATCGTTTCGATCGCGGTTTTATAGTCAACGATGTTGGTCAACATAATGACCTGAGTGGCTGGCGAGTGCTCGTTGATGAACCGAAGGACGTCAATGCCGCTTACGCGAGGCATTTTGATGTCGAGGAGGGCAATGTCGTAGATGGTTGACTGGATGAGGTTGATGGCTTCGGTGCCGTTGAGGGCGACATCGACATCAAAATCGGAGAGTTCTTCGAGCTCTGTCTTCAGGAGGAAAGTAATGGACTCTTCGTCGTCAACAACCAGGATTCGGTACGTCTTCGCCATATCGTCTCCGGCTCGTGGGCGAGGCTAGAGACCGCTCAGGACGCGTTCAACTGTCGTAAGTAAATCTACGAGGTCGTACGGCTTGCTGACAAAATCTTCTGCCCCAAGCTTTTTCGATTCGATTGCGTTCTTCAGGTCAGCGAATCCGGTTAACATAATGACTTTTGTTGCGGGCTGGCTCTCTTTTACAAACTTCAGGACTTCGAAGCCATCCACGTTCGGCATCTTGATATCGAGGAGGATGAGATCGAAAATTTGCGTACGCAGGATATTGATCGCTTCAACTCCGTCTCCGGCAGATGAGACTCTGTATCCTTCCCCCTCCAGTTCAGCGCTCAAGACTGTCCTGAGGGCATCTTCATCATCGACAACCAGAATTCTATTCTTTTCTGCCATGAGAATTCTCCTTGGGAGAAGCGCTACCTTGTATCACGGAGCTTATTTGCTCGGCGTCGTTGCAACTTAGAGAAATTCCCAAAGAAAAGCAAATCACCAATTCCAGCTTCGAGGACTATCCCCGAAACACGGTGACGAGCGCGAAGAGTTCGTGCTACATTGGCTCGTTGCAACTCATCGAAAGTTCTCTTACCTTTTGCTCACACTATGACCGACCCCTCACCACAGAAAACCCCGAAAGCAATTACTGTACTCCTGGCTGATGACGACATCGGCTTTGCGAAGATTGTGCAGCGGCAACTTCAGCTCTTCCAGAACCGGGAATTCCATCTCATCTGGAAGGAGAGCGTCGAGGAAGCGCTCCAGGAAATCCAAGCAAATCAGTCCATCGACCTCATCGTAACCGACTATGTATTTCCCGGCACGAACGGTCTCGAATTTTGCCTCCAGTTGAATCAGATGAATTCCGAGATACCGATCGTCTTTGTCACAGCAACCCGGGATTTCAAGCTGGCGATCGAGGCTATGAAACTCGGCGTCGAAGACTTCCTCATCAAAGAGGACCTCGCCGAATCCCTGCTGCCCCGCACGATTTTGAATGTCCTCGAACGCGTCCGTATGCACAAGCAGATCAAGGCCGTCGAAAAGAGGATGTTCATTGCCGAAAAACGTGCCGAGGCGATCCGGGAACTCGTCGTGACGGTCTGCCACGAATTTAACAATCCACTTGCGGCCGTCAAGATCAGCGCAGACCTTATCCGACGGCAGGCACTTAGCGAAGAAGACAAGAATCTATTGAAGGGATTTGAAGAGAATTTCCGAAAGATCGAGTCTGAAATCAAGCGCCTGCGCGATATCAGTTTCGAGCGGATCGACTTCCACGGCTCTGACCCTTCCCCCTCCGGCCAGAATCCCCCGCCGCCCTCTGGGACCCCGTAGTGTTTCTGCTCTCCCATTTGCGTGATCGTTTTCGTCAACTCTTGGGTCTTGCAACTAATCCGGATTTTTTCTATCATGATTGGTGATAGGAATCCAGTTCAAGCGTTTGTCCTGCAGAGTTTAATCCTTTGGCGATGTCGAATCGGATAAGGCCCAGACAACTCGATCTCAAGTTTCCCCAGACACTACATCAGAATTGCCACAAGTGTCCCGCCCAAAAGGCGGGACACTTTTTTTGCCTCGAACCCGGAAGAGCATGAAACTGACCGACATTGAACAGTTTTTTGAATCCTGGGCTCCCTTGTGGACGGCCTGGGAACGCGACAATGTCGGACTGCAGGTCGGTCGTCGATCTCGGCGAGTGAAAAACGTCCTTCTTGCACTGGACGTTACACCCGAGATCGTCAGCGAGGCCATTCAAAAGAAAGTCGACCTCATCGTATCCCATCATCCTCTCCTGTTTCGACCCCCTTCGTCCATTTCCGACTCAAACACTATTGGCTCGATTCTGCTTTCGTTGGCGGAAAGCCGTATCGCTCTTTACTCCACTCACACGAATCTCGACTCGGCAACCGATGGAGTGAGCTTTGCGCTTGCCCGTGCGCTGGGGATTCAGAAGGCAAGTTTCCTTGCACCGATAAAGGACTCGCTCGTCAAACTGGTTGTATTTGTTCCCGACGAACATGTCGACCGAGTCGCTGCCGCTATGGCCGAAGCCGGCGCCGGGATTGTCGGGCAGTACGAGCGGTGCTCGTTCCGAATTCACGGCAAGGGGACGTTTCGCGGGTCGGAACGCACACAGCCGTTTTCCGGGAAACCTCTGCAGCTTGAAGAAGTCGAGGAGACCCGACTGGAGATGATCGTTCCCCGGGCACGCGTCAATGCTGTTGTTGCGGCCATGAAGACCGTCCATCCCTATGAAGAGGTCGCACATGACCTGTATACGCTTGAAAACCTGAATCCGAATTTCGGCAAGGGGGCTATCGGCGATCTCCCCCGGGCAATAACCGTGAGGGAATTTCTCACGAAACTCAAAAAGGCTGTCCATGCAGACTCCGTCCGGTTCTCTGGTGCATTGGCGCAAAAAGTCCAGCGAATCGCGATGTGTGGTGGCGCAGGTTCGGAACTCCTGGAACATGCCATCGGCGCGAAGGCAGATCTCTTCGTAACCGCCGACGTACGGTATCATTCCTTCCACGAGGCTGCCGGACGAATTGTTCTCGTCGATGCCGGCCATTGGGAGACCGAGCAGGTCGTTCTACCGGTGATTGCTTCGAAATTGCGCGCGTGGGCGGCCTCAAAAGGCGAAACCCTTTTTGTCTCAGTTACTCAACGTTCAACAAACCCAATTCATTCTTACTAGCAGCATTGGAGGAGTATCATTTGGAAAACCGATTACGCTTGTTGTATGGCCTTCAACGAGTCGACTCGCATCTCGATGAGCTCCACGAACTAAAAGGAGATCTCCCCCACCTCGTGGAGGTATTGGAGAAGAAGGTTCAGGAAAAGGAAACTCTGAGGAAAGGGCTCGAGAGCACCGTCAAGGGGGCGCTGGTCCGGCGTGACGAAATCGATCTCGAGATCGTCACATCCAAAGAAAAAATCGAGAAGTACAAAGAGCAGCAATTCCAGATCAAGACCAACAAGCAGTACGATGCATTGACGCGTGAGATTGATCTGGCGCAGGGGCGCATCATCGCCCTCGAAAAAGAAATGGAAACCATCGAGGGGAAAGCATCGGCTGCAAAGTCGGACCTTGCGGTGGCAAGCCCCGAGTTGGAAGAGCTCAAGAAGGAATTGAAGGAACGACAAGCTGAGCTGGACCTCGTCAACAAAGAACACGAGGACGAGGAACTCAAGCTCAAACATGAGCGAGACAAACTTGTCGTACGCGTGGACAAGAATGACCTGAAACAGTACGAGAGAATCCGCAGCGCGTTGGGTGGCAATGCTGTCGTGCCTGTCCGGCGCAACGCCTGTGGCGGCTGTTACAAACGCGTCCCCCCCCAGGTTTCTGTTGAACTACGCAAAAACGAGAGGATTATGACGTGTGAGCACTGTGGCAGGCTCATCGTCTCCGACGACATCGTGGAAAGCTACAACAGCGCCCTATGACGGTCTTTGCATTCACAGACGGTGCTGCACGGGGAAATCCTGGTGAGAGCGGCATCGGCGTCATCTTCAAGGACGAGCAAGGCACGACGCTGGCGAAGCTCCACGGGTACATCGGGGAAGCAACGAACAACATCGCAGAATATTCAGCTCTTCTCGCATGCTTGAAGAGCGCACCAAAAACGAAATGCTCCCGGCTCGTCGTCCATTCAGACAGTGAGCTCATGGTTCGCCAGCTCCTGGGAGAATACAAAGTGAAAGATCCGAATCTCAAGGCGATGGTTCTCAAGGTTCATCGCTTGCTTGCGAAGGCAGCATTCGATTTCGAAATCAAGCACGTCCGCAGGGAACTGAACAAAGAGGCAGATCAGTTGGCGAATCTGGGCATCGATTCGCGAAAGCGCATTCGGATCTAGGGCTTGCGGAAAGTAATAAATCAAGACTCAGCAGGTGTGGTCGGCCAGGCAGTCGCTCCATCCGATTCGCGGATGGGGAGGAAAGTCCGAACACCCCAGGGCAAGGCGCCTCAGGTCAACTGAGGGTCCTGCAGGCAACATCCTGCAGGAACGGACAGTGTCACAGAAAACAAACATCCTCCGCCTCTGGCAGAGGAAAAGGTGAAAAGGTGGTGTAAGAGACCACCGCTTCGGCAGTAATGTCGAAGGCACGACAAACCCCGCCTGGTGCAAGACCATGTAAGTCCCGTTCCCACGATTCGTGGGGTAGAGTGGCCCGTTCAATCCTCTTCATTGAGGGACGGGATGGGTAGGTCGCTCAGAGAAATGACTGCCTCGTCTGTATCCGATCCTGGGTGCTGACAAGACAGAATTCGGCTTATCGGTCGGCCACTCCCTGCACTTTAATCGACGAAACATCACATGACTCCTGTTCGCGAATATCGTTGGACCTTCCCTGTCTCCGAACTCTCTCCCACGGATATGGAGAAGATCAAGAGACTCAGCGATGAGCTCACCGTCTCTCCGGTCATTGCCGAGATTCTCGTCAGACGCGGCATCGATACATTCGATCGGGCGAAGAGATTTTTTCGCCCCAGCCTCGACGATCTGCACGATCCCTTCCTGATGGATGGAATGGACCTGGCTGTTGAACGCATCGTGCGCGCGATCGCCAACAAGGAAAAGCTGCTGGTCTACGGTGACTACGATGTCGATGGGACCAACGGTGCGGCTCTGCTGTGGACATTTCTCAACAGCGTCCACGCCAACGTTGAGTATTTCATACCCGACAGGATCAAGGACGGGTACGGCCTTTCGATCTCCGGGATCGAGCGGGCAAAAGACCGAGGCGTGCAACTTCTTGTCGCCGTCGATTGCGGCATCACCGCTCTGAAACCGGTTGAGCGGGCCCATGAGCTCGGCCTCGATGTGATCATCTGCGACCACCACGAGCCGGCAGATGTGATCCCCTCGGCATTCGCTGTGCTTGATCCGTTGAAACCGACGTGTAAGTATCCATTCAAGACTCTTTGTGGATGCAGTGTGGCGTTCAAGCTCATCCAAGCCCTCTCTCAGAATCCCGTTCTCGGTCCGTACCTCGAAGATGGAGGCCAGTCGATCGATCAATATCTGGATTTTGTAACGCTCGCCACGACAGCCGACATCGTGAACCTCACGGGTGAAAACCGGGTCCTCGTGAAACTTGGCCTTGAACTTCTCAATACAAATCCTCGTCCGGGAGTTCATGCCCTGATCGAATCTTCAGGATTGAGACTCGGCACTATCACCGCTGGTCAGATCGTTTTTGTTCTTGCACCAAGAATCAATGCCGTGGGAAGACTCGGAGATGCGACCCGTGCGGTCGAGCTCCTTACCTCCGACTCGTTCACCGTCGCACTTGAACGAGCTCGCGTGTTCGAAGAAGAGAACCGTAATCGCCGGAAAATCGATGAAGAGACATTCATCGAAGCTCAGGAGATTGTGGAGAGATTTCTCGACATTGACAATGAGGGAGCGATCATCCTCCATCAGGAGACCTG
The DNA here is from genome assembly GCA_007280275.1 of bacterium. Taxonomy (GTDB): domain Bacteria; phylum Bacteroidota; class Ignavibacteria; order UBA10030; family UBA10030; genus UBA9647. The sequence continues at coordinate 19,070 of QYQB01000306.1, forward strand.
GCACCCAGGCGTAATCGGGATTGTGGCCTCACGGCTTGTCGAGCGATATTACCGTCCGACCATCATGATGACGACTGTCGACGGTGTCGCGAAGGGATCAGCACGCAGTGTCGCCGGCTTCGACATCTACCAGGCTCTCAAGCGGTGCGAGGACAAACTCGTCCAGTTCGGCGGGCACAAATACGCTGCCGGGCTTTCTGTCGAGATCGATCGGCTGGATGAGTTCAAGGAGGCGTTCAATCTTGTTGCCAAAGAGCTTCTCACCGAGGAGCTTCTGACTCCCGAAATCCGGATCGACGCGGAGATTCCTCTTCAGGAGATCACGCCAAAGTTCGTCCGGGTCTTGAGCCAATTTGCTCCGTTTGGCCCTGGGAATATGCGGCCGGTCTTCGTTGCACGAAATGTGGAGCTGTATGGCACGCCGCGAATCGTCGGACGCAATCATCTGAAATTCAAGGTCAGGTCAAATGGTCAGGTATTCGACGCAATTGGATTCAACCTGGGCTCCCTCATCGAGCAACTCTTACACGGCCGGAAGACTCTCGATATCGCATTCTCTCTCGATGAAGGTGAGTATGCGGGTGAGGCGGTGCCTCAGTTGAAGATTCGAGACTTGAAATGAGGATTGAAGCGGTAAGTACTTGAGTAATTGGAGGGAACGGGGGCCTCGAGCCCTCTTCTCACTTCGCACAATTCCTGCACGAGCATTCGTCGAAAAGGCAAAGTCTATGTCAGGTCATTCGAAATGGGCAACAATCCGTCGGAAAAAAGCCGTGACAGACGGGAAGCGCGGCAAAATGTTCACACAAGTCATCAAAGAAATTACGATTGCAGCGAAACTGGGAGGGGGCGATCCAGCCGGGAATCCGCGGCTCCGCTTTGCAATTGACAAAGCGAAGTCCAGCAACATGCCCGCCGACAACATCAAACGGGCGATCCAGAAAGGCACAGGCGAATTGCCCGGGATGGCATACGAAGATGTCACATATGAAGCATATGGCCCCGGCGGTGTAGCACTGCTCATCGAAGCCGTAACAGATAACAAGACGAGGACCGTCAGCGAGATTCGCCATGTGCTCGACCGCAACCATGGCAAACTGGCTGCGTCAGGGGCTGTGGCATATCAGTTCCACCGGAAGGGTCAGATTACGGTTCTTCGGAACAAGATCGGTGAAGATGAACTCCTGGGAATTATTCTCGATGCCGGGGCCGAAGATATGGCGACGGACGAGGAGCATTATCTCATCACCACGCTGCCCGATGCCTTTGAAAAAGTGAAGAAAGTGATCGAGGACCGGAAGATTCCGATCGACCACTCCGAGATCCAGATGATTCCTGAGAACAGCGTCAAGGTCGAAGGCAAGGATGCTGAGAACCTGATCAAGATAATCGAAGGACTCGAGGATCATGATGACATCCAGCATGTCTATGGCAACTTCGACATAGATGAAAGCGTGCTGGCCAACCTGAACGCCGGCTGACCCCCGATGAGCCTATGATCATCCTTGGTGTCGATCCCGGGACCCTTATCACGGGTTATGGAGTGATCGAGGAAAAGAACGGCAGGTTCAAAGTGCTCGATGTCGATGTCGTGCAGAATCGCAGTGACCATACGATGCCGGCGCGGTTGAAGGCGATCTACGTAGCCCTCTGCAAAGTCATCGATCGCTACCATCCAGATGAGTTTGCCATCGAAACCGCATTCTACGGTAAGAACGCCCAATCAGCGATGAAGCTGGGTCATGCACGCGGCGTCTCAATCCTTGCCGCGGTCAATCACGAAATCCCCACGGCAGAATACTCGCCCCGCGAGGTGAAACGGGCCGTCGTTGGAACCGGGGCAGCTTCCAAGGATCAAGTGAGTTACATGGTGCAATCGATATTGAATCTGAAGTCTCCCCCGAAGTACTACGACGCAACGGACGCCCTTGCTGTCGCACTCTGCCACTATCAAAAGTCGGTAAAAACGCAGGGAGCAAAAAGGACCTCGGGACAACAGAAACAACCTGTTCAATCATGGAAGTCCTACGTCCAGGCACACCCTGAGAAACTTGTGAGGCCTCGATGATCGCTTCTCTCACAGGAATTTTGAAGGCCAAGACCCCGACCGAGGTTCTCATCGACGTCAATGGTATCGGGTATTCGGTCACCATCCCTCTCTCGACGTTCGAGAAGATTGGAGACATCGGCGCGCACGTGTCTCTTTCCACGCATCTCTATGTCCGTGAGGACGCCCTGCAACTATTCGGGTTTGCAACTGTCGAAGAGCGTTTTTGTTTCAAGCTCCTCATTTCCGTCAACGGCGTGGGCCCGAAAATCGCACAGGGAATTCTGTCCGGAATATCTGTGTCAGATCTGAAGCTGCACATTGCCCGGGAAAACATCTCTGCTCTCACCGCAATCCCGGGGGTTGGGAGAAAGACGGCAGAGCGTCTTGTCATCGAGCTACGCGACAAGATCGGCAAGGTTACGGCGACCGACCAAAGTTCGTTTCCGCGCCAGGATGGAGAAGAAGAATTGCGCCAGGAGGCTTTGCTTGCGCTTACGTCTCTTGGATACAACAGGCTGGTCGCCGAAAAAGCACTGCGACAAGTTCTGACCGAAGCGAAGGGAGAAAAACTCTCACTCCAGACTCTTATCAAGAGGGCTCTCCACTCCACAAACTCTGCCTGAACCGGCCAACAATCGAGGCTTTCCCGTCCTGATCGATTGACATTGAAACTCTCTCCCGTTCTTGCTACCTTTTGCGTGTATGAGGACATCAGACCACACTTCACCTGAACGACTCGAAAACGAGTTGGAGCTCGACCAAACGCTTCGCCCTGGCCAGCTCGGGGACTTTGTCGGCCAGCGCAAGCTGGTCGAAAACTTGCGGATCTTCATCTCGGCTGCGAGACAGCGGAAGGAGCCTCTCGATCATGTCCTTCTTACAGGCCCGCCTGGACTCGGGAAAACAACATTGGCGTTCATCATCGCCAACGAGATGGGGGTTGGAATCAAGGTCACGTCTGGACCTGCTCTTGAAAAACCGGGTGATCTTGCGGGGATCCTGACTTCACTGCACCATGGCGAGGTTCTCTTCATCGACGAAATCCACCGCGTCCCCGTGAAGATTGAAGAATATCTCTACTCCGCGATGGAAGAATTTCGCGTAGACATTATCATTGACAGCGGGCCCGGCGCCAAGACGATTTCGCTCAACCTTGAGCCCTTCACACTGGTCGGGGCAACAACGCGTGCAGGCCTCCTCAGTTCTCCCCTCCGGTCACGATTCGGGATAGCCAACCGCCTCGATTACTACGACGTTGGTCAGCTGCAATCAATCGTGGCTCGATCGGCCAGCATCCTTGGCATCGACACTGCACAAGATGCGAGCCAGGAGATAGCGAAGCGATCACGCGGAACCCCCAGAATCGCGAACAGGCTTTTAAAGCGCTGCCGCGATTTCGCCCAAGCCGACCAGAAGTTGGCACAGCACGGCGGAATCGTGACGCGCGAAGTTGCGCAGTATTCTCTCCGTGCTCTTGAAGTGGATGAACACGGACTCGACGAAATGGACAAGCGGATCCTGCACACCATCATCGAGAAATACGAGGGCGGACCTGTAGGGCTGAATACACTCGCTGTAGCGGTTGGAGAAGAACCTGGAACGATTGAAGAAGTGTACGAACCATACCTGATTCAGGAAGGATTCTTGAAGCGCACGCCACGCGGACGAGAAGCGACGGATACAGCATACAGTCATGTCGGCGCACAGAAAAAGACACGCGGTCAGGAGAGATTGTTCTAGCCCCCGCGTGGCCCTTCACACCTTGAATTTCCTCAGATACTTCAAAACAGAATTCATGTCTTTTGGCATCTCGGCCGAGAGATTTGTGCGTCCCCCCGTCCGTGGGTGATCGAAGGAAACGGCAAAAGCGTGGAGAGCAGTTCTCTCGAGTAACGGCTTCTCGTCCCCATCCGGTCTGTAACCTGGCTTGACTTGCGAGAGGAAAAAGGCTTTGCCATCGCCGTAGGTCCGGTCACAAAGGAGCGGTGCTCCGATCGATTGCAGATGCAGCCGGATCTGTTGCATCTTCCCTGCCCTCGGCCTCACTTCAAGAAATGATTAGCCTTTGAATCGTTCGAGAACCCGGTATTCAGTAACTGCCTCCTGCCCTGATCGACGGTTCACCCTCATGAGCCCGGTTTCTCCCCCGCTTTCGGCTATCGGCACATCGATGCGTCCCATCTCGGCCGGCAGTGAGCCGACAACGATACCGAAATAGACCTCTTCCACCATACGCTGCTCGAATTGTGCAATTAATGCGGCGTGTGTTTCCACGGTCTTCCCGAACATTATGATTCCACTGGTTTCTTTGTCTATCCGGTGGACAACGAAGGCCTTCCCCAGTTCCTCTGTCAGGATGCCATAGAGATTGTTGAGCTCGTGCCGGAGCCGGTCGGGAAGTATCAGCAGGTTTGCCGGCTTGTTGAGAACGAGCAACTGATCATCGTCGTAGATGATCTCGCTCCCTGTCGATTCAAGGCGCCATTTCAGTTTTCGGTGCATGACAAGAATCAAAATAGAAGTTCCGGGAGAGAGATGCAAGCGCGGCTCTCCTCCCACAGAAGGCGTCATTCCTCAAATCCGCGATAGACAGGCCAGGTTAGGGGGGAACTGATTTTGGAGAGGAAGAACCTTGGGGAAGACGGGGGTGGGTGGAGAAAC
>QYQB01000266.1 GCA_007280275.1 bacterium
GGGAGGAGAGGTCGGTGAACTCGCGGTTGATTTCGACGATGTATGCTCCCTGCTCGAGCGCGGCGATTGGCAGAGAGGCTGCGGGGTAGACGACCGCTGATGTGCCGACACAGAGGAACACGTCACACCGTCGGGCAGCTGCCTCGGCTTTTGAGAATGCATCAACCGGAAGCATCTCACCGAACCAGACCACATCAGGGCGGACAAGACCACCGCATTGCTCGCAGCGGGGTGCTCTGTTGATTGCATCGAGGTTGAGTTCAGAAACAACCGTTTTGCACTCGATACAGTAACTCCGCTCAATATTCCCATGCAGCTCGACAACAGACTCGCTTCCCGCCCTTCTGTGAAGATTGTCGACGTTTTGTGTGACAAGAGTGAATTCCTTTACGCGACGCTCAAGCTCGACCAACGCAACGTGGCCTGGGTTGGGTTTCACTTCGTGTATCAACTTCCGGCGATACGCATACCACTCCCACACAAGATCCGGATTGCGGATAAACGCGTGAAAGCTTGCCAATTCCTCGGGCCTGAATTTTTTCCACAACCCTTCCTCACCTCGGAACGTTGGGACGCCGCTCTCAGCGGAAATTCCCGCGCCGGTGAGGACGCAGACCGATTGGGCCGTCTGGATGCGAGCCTTCAGTGTGCCGGAGAATGTCATTGTGCAGGACGAAGAACAAGACGATCGTATCCGGCGTTTTCGATTGCCGAACGGTCCGTGAGCTGCGTTCGGTAACCACCGTTCAGCCACAGTTGGATCTGATCATCGTAGTGTCGTTGAAACACTTGCCCCGATTGACCGGGGGGCGTAACTGACCGTGTGTTGTTCCCGTTTGAGAGATCGTAGATCTGTCGCGTGGAGGGGCCAACGTGATTTAGAAATGGCCGCGTCAAACGAAAATCTCCCAGGTTCACCGTCGAGTGAGATCCGCCAATCGGAAATGGTCCGATATTGAAGATCCGTCGAAGCAGATCGTGAGAACCGAACACATGCGGGAATTCGACCTGATGCACGGTGCCCCATCTCATTTCTTTGATCTCTCCGCCAAATCTGGTTTTGAGCTCACGCAATCCATCATCGATGCTCCGTCGAATGATATCGTCCATCGTCTCGACCTGCGGGGTCCCTACATCGTCGAACCAGGCAGACGACCCCTTCTTCATCAGCTTCGTGATCGCAACAAGCGGAACGCTCGCCAGAGTGTCATAGACCGCCAACAACTGCGGGCCCATTTCATCTTCGAATGTATTCTGGACCATTTGCACAAGAAATGCCTCGAACAATGTCGTCGCGACATCATTCGTCTTCATCTCATAGTTCCAGTTCCTGAAGTATGCCAGAGTCGTCTGAACGTCAGCGTCACGCGCTGATAGTGAGTCGTACGCCTTGAGAATGATCGGTACCAATTCGCGCGCCTGCGGAGAAACGACGTCCTGCTGGAGTCGCTGCATGTCCTCCACCGAGAACCGCCCCTGGCTGCGCAGGGCTTCGGTTATTCGCGTGATGCGCCAGTCTGGCTCCCAGAGATTCGACATATAGTACGGGTACGAATCTGCAATGATCTTGTTGTTCGCTGTCGCTACGAAACCTTCGGAAGGATTGAACGATTGCGGCATCTGCTCAAACGGAACGTACCCCTTCCAATCGTACTCATCCGTCCACCCGGGGAATGGCAGCGTCGCCGACTTCGTTTTGCGAATGGGAATTCGACCGCCCGTGTGGTATCCAATATTGCCTTCGACATCTGCATAGATGAAATTCTGCGCTGGTACAGCAAAACTGCGCAGACCATCGAGAAATTCCTTCCAGTTGTGCGCACGGTTGATGAGGTAAAAGGACTGGGCCTCGTTTGAGTTTTCATGGCCTGCCCATCGCATCGACAGCAACTGTCGCGAAAACTGGGCTGAAGGCTCCATCCTGTTGACGATCGGCCCGCGATGTGTCCGATACGTCGTGAGGAACACTGGCGGGCTGTTCTTCACAAAAATGGTGTCGACCTGTTGATCGACGGAGCGCCAGCTACCGTTGAAACGATAGCGCGACGGATGCTGAATGGAATCGACCTCCTCAACATAGAAATCCTCATCGTCCAGCATTGCATTCGTGACTCCCCACGCAATGGATTGGTTGCGCCCGATGACAACGAACGGCACTCCTGCAATCGTGGCTCCGGACACGTCGAGATCTGGCCCCACGACGTGTAGCTCGTACCAACGACCCGGAGCAGAAAAAAGCAGATGCGGATCATTGGCCAGGATCGGCTTTCCCGTCGTAGACTTCGACCCAGCAACGGCCCACGCGTTGCTTCCCGATTCCAGTCCAACATTTCCGAGAAGTCGCCTGAAAGCCTGGTCTGCCTCAAGGAGTTGATCAGCCATCGCCGAGGACTTTTTTCCCCTGAGTTCATCCGGAATGGTCAAAGGTGCGCCTTCAGGCCAAGTCGGGAAAATCTCCGCTGCTTTTGCAGCCCCGAACCGCTCAACAAGCTGCCCAAGAACAATGTCGACCCATCGGGAGTAGTTGAGTTCCCATGCCATGAGCCGGCTGACTAAAAGCGAGTGCTCCACCAACCAGGGTTCCGGTTCAAAGTTCAGCAGGTCAAACTCGATCGGGGATTTTCCCCTGTGTGTATTGATGTACTGGGTTACTCCATCAGCATATGCTTCCAGAGCCAGACGTGTTTTCGGGTCGACAGCGGGAAGCATCTGCTGCGCTTGCCTCCAGAACCCGAGTGTTCGGAACATCTTGTCAATTTTCAGCGCAGGCTCGCCGAGGACTTCCGAGAGCCTCCCCTCGCCAGCCCGCCGCATAAGTTCCATCTGCCACAGACGGTCCTGAGCATGGACATAACCGACGGCATAGTAGGCATCGTACTCCGAACCTGCAAAAATGTGGGGAACGCCAAAGTCATCCCGATAGACCTTGACGTCCGAACTCAGGCCCGCTGCATCAACTGTTCCGGATGTCACCGGATAGGACTTCGTGATCAGGTAATAGAAAAAGACAGCAAGAGAAACAAGAAGAACTGCCAGTGTTCCAAGCACACCGAACATCAGCTTGAGGCGAAAGGGCATGAGAGTAGAAATCCGTAGGTGGGAGGAATCCCGTCGTATCCGGGAGAACGGAATCAATGTAAAGAAAGTTGGGTGGGATATCAACTCACATCAGGAAGGTACTTCAGCAGATCGACTCAATGGTGACGACAAAAACCGGGAGTAGGCCAGATTCGGGCAGGCCATCAGCGTGGGCTCCCATCGCTTCTCCAGAATCGAGATTCTTTCTACCTGGTGCGGGTCGAGATCGTCCAGGTATTCCGGCTCGCAACGCTCATCATCGAACCGCCCTCAGATGCGAGAGCCCCAACGGTTTGTGACCGTCGGGGCTCTTTTCCAACCAACAATGGTACTCTTTGATTAGAAACGATACGAGAGATTGATATTGAACGAGTTGGTTTTTATAGATTCATTCGTTCTTGACGGCGGCGTATCAAGACCCGAGAGGTAGTAGTTATCCCGCAAGGTGCTCCATTTTCCCAACGCGAGCGATGCGTTCAAGAAGACGTTTTCCTCAATGGCAGCTCCAAGTCCTGCCGTATAGTAAAGCTGGTCACGGGAACTGGGATCACCCTTGTACGGGGATGGATTGTAGACCACACCTGCACGGAGCCGAAGCCCCAGGTTCAGGAGCGCGAACTCAGCACCGCCTCTAAGATTTGTCGTCGAACGGAACACATCGCGAATGACACGGTTCTCATCAAGAAGATCTGGGTTATCATTCGTGAATTCCATCTGTGTCCAGTCAGTAAACTCTGCGTCGCCAGCCAGCAAGATCCAGTCCGTAAGCTGTACAGACGCTCCGCCGGACAGAACAACCGGTGTTTTCACGTTGTATTTCGTCGAACCTGGTTTTCTCACCTGAAAATGATCACCGTTGTAGAACCAGCTGTTGCCGATGTCCGAAAAATCTTCAGAAATATCATAGTATGTCGGAGTCCGAACCGTAAGGCCGAGCTTATATTTGCCTTGCTTCTTGTACATTAACCCAATGAGGACATTGTATCCACTGATATTGCTGTTGATGGTGCTCTCGTACTGAAACCGATTGAAATCTGTGCGTTGGAGATTGAGAAGATAAGCCTTCTTCGAATCAGTCTCCGTATAAAGGCGGTCATACGTGTAGGAACCTGCGAGGATATTGATTCCGACACCAAGCGAGAGGCCCCGCGATATCTCGATTGCACCGCCAAACGACCAGCTGTTGAGCCCGCCCCCCTCAATGACGTTGCCTTCCTGCTGCACGCTGTCGGTCACGTTCGGATAAAGTCTGCCCCCCAGGGTATCTGACAGAAAGATCTGGAACGGGATGTTGCTGTCGAGAAGATCTTTCCGGTCGGCACCCGGCATCGCATTAAGATTCACGCCGGGCGTCATGGACTCTACAATCGAGCTGCCAGGATTGAAGCCCTTGAACGATGCTGTTGTTGAATAATTTGCAACTCGGGCAAATCCAAATCCGAACGAGAGACTTCCACGCGTGGTCGGTACTGGATAAACCAGACCGAGGTTATCGAGATTCGTGACCCGATTGTTTCCGCTGAGCGTGTTTCCAAAAAATGTTGCGTCGTTATTGTAGCCAACGTTTGAAAGCCCGACCGAAAACTCAAAACTCCGCAGCGAGGCGAGACCAGCAGGATTTGTGAAAAGAGCGGAAAAATCCTCAGCCAGACCGATTGACGCATTCCCCATTCCAGCCGAGCGTGCGCCTATGCCCAGATTGAAGGTGGAGAACCGAAGCGCATCCTCAGCGTATTGTGCTTGTAGTAAACCCGTCGTGGCGAAGATCGCCAGCGTGAAACCCAGAATCAAGCGAGTAGCAGAGATTGACTGAGTTGACTTCATTGCTCACACCCTCCTCGAAGTACGATTAGTTGCGACCGCTGCGCGTTGCACCGCTGCTTCTGTTTCCCCCATCGCCTCCGCCTGAACTTGGAGCTGGACTCGAAGGCGCTGGTGCTGACGGCGGAGCCGGCGTATATGACGGAGACGGCGCATATGTTGGAGATGAGGAAGAACGTGGATTGTACGACGGAGTGCTGCTCCTCTGAGAGCCTGCATCGACCCGATAGTAGCCGGATGCTGGAGCATCTGAATATCCGCGGCTTCGGGTTGATCCACTACTCCTCTGGCTCCCCTCAGGACTGCGGCTGCCACCGGATGGAGCCGATCTCACGCTCGGCGCTCCTGAACGACTTGGAGCGGCCGCACTGCGCCCGCTGCTGCTTGATTGCGGTGTGTAACTTCGCACTGTTCTTCCGGTAGGCGATTCGCTGCGCCGTGTCGTTGGTGTCGCTACACGGCTTCCTTGACTACTCGAACGACGACTCGCAGGCGTCACGCCAAGCGATGCTCCCACCGATCCTCCGGTAGATCTCGTGAACCCCCCGGAGCGAGTATAGCTCGTCCGACGATATCCGGCATTTCTCGTTTGATCTGTTCTGTTGGAAACAAAGTTTTGGCCATACACGACGTACGGGTAGCCACTGTAGTATCTATACGGATCATAGCCAGAAAATCCATATCCATACCCGTAGTAATATGGATTCCTGTAACCCCAGGCGCCGTAATACCCAGGATATCCATACATCCCGCCATAATAATAGGGATCGCCAAACGTGTAGTCCCAGTACCACGAGGATGGATAGTAATAGCCAAATCCGATTCGAGAGTGACCGTACCACTGATCGTCGTTATCGTAGTATGGTTCCCGCTGAGTAGCAGCACTGTCCTCCTGCTCACCTGCCCTTGGCTGATCGTATTTCGAGCTAAATGAGTCATCGTCTTGGGTAGTGGCAAGCTGGGTATAACAGCCCGAGGCGAAAAGAGAAAGAGCGAACAGCGGGAACAAGATTCCGAAAAGTCTCATTGAAGGTTTCATAAACTCACCCGTCCTTCCTATTCTATACTTCATAGAATCAAACAACAATGATGCCATCCAACTTCAAGAAGAAACCCCAATCTTGGGTCAAAATCGGGGTTTTTGGGGCCAATGTTTGATCACATATACACTTTTGTCAACACCGGAATTGGTGCCTGTCCACATAATGACACATCAGAAAGTCCCCACATACTCGATCTGAATGGTTCTGTTGCCGACCGTGATATCCCCCTGGTTCTTCAGAATATCTTTAATATTCACTCCGAGCACTAGTCCTTTTCCCCAACTCCACCGAAATCCCAAATTCAGATAGCCTCGACCGCGATTGCGGCCGATTGCGTTTGCGCTGTTGTCGTTCATTCCGAAATCGTATTCTGCGAGAATCGAGATATCCTTGCCCATGGACTTCTCTCCACCAACAAACGCGTTGAGGTCCTTGTCCCCATCACCCGTCTCAGTGGAAAGGTTTAATCCCCCATGGACACTCAGGTTTCCGAGTATGGCGTAGTTCTGGCTGGCAACAGCATAGAATCCAGGGGATTTTGATGCGTAGCGCTTGAGGTCATCAATGTAAGTTCCACGCCCCTGCCATTCAAAGCCGACGGCAACTGCCGGCGCGGAGGCGCTCTCATCGAGGACTCGAATTTTCACATTCACACCCGGATACGGATTCATTTCGGGTTTGTTCGTACCTAGGATGTTCGTGCCGCCGTACGAAATGCCAAAATTGAAACGATCCATCAACCCAACAGAGACACCGAAGAGCACACCTCCCTGCTCGAAGAAACTTGCATTCGCATAGTAGTTGCCTCGATGGAGCATTCCTGCAGTGGGCTTGTCTATGATCATCGTCGGTTCGATGGTTGCAGACCCACCGGCATTGCTTTGCCCAAAGGCAAGGCTGCTCATCATCATGAATGCGCTGACAATACGTACAGTGTTTTTCTTGTTCACTGAGTCCCTCATATGAGTGAAGTTCCTGAAGACCTCCATAGCATTATCCCTTTCTCCAGGCCGTTCCGTCTTTCTTGTCCTCGATAGTGATGCCGAGCTTTTTCAGGCCATCCCTGATCTTGTCAGAAAGCGACCAGAGTTTCTGCGAACGAACCTCCGTTCGAAGGTCCACGAGCAACTGAACGAGGTCGGATTCCATTTTCGCGTCGCCTGCCATCAATGATGTGGGCTCAAGGGGAATAATTCCCAACACTCGACCTCCGAATTCCTGGAAGAAATCCCCAATGCGGCGAAGCGATTCAGCAGAGAACTTGCTCTCGAGACTCAGAAGCGCATTCGTCTCCCTCGTAAGATCAAAGAGCACTGCAATTGCCTGCGGCGTGTTGAAATCATCATTCATCGCAGATAAGAAACGAGATTTATACCCATCAAGGTCAATCGCCGCCTCGGCCGAACGGTTGTCGACGGCGGCTTTCGTTATCTCTTCCCTCAGGTTGCGGACTGTATTAAGGAGTTTCTCCAGTCCCACGTTCACCGCCTGAAGCGCCTCATCGCTGAAGTCGAGCGTGCTGCGATAATGACTCTGGAGAATGAAGAATCGAACGACAAGGGGATCGAATTTCTTGAACGCATCCTTCAGGGTCACAAAATTCCCGAGAGACTTCCCCATCTTCTGGCCGTTCACCGTCACCATGTTGTTATGGATCCAGTACTGCACGAACGGTTTCCCCGTTGCACATTCGCTTTGTGCAATCTCGCATTCGTGATGCGGGAACTGATTCTCGAGTCCACCCCCGTGTATGTCAAAATTCTCGCCAAGGTATTTCATTGACATCGCCGAGCACTCGATGTGCCAGCCGGGGTAGCCTTTGCCCCACGGACTTGGCCACTGCATCATGTGTTCCGGCTCGGCTTTCTTCCAAAGAGCAAAATCGGCCGGGTGCCGCTTTTCGGGGTTCACTTGTATTCTTGCGCCCGCCTCCAGGTCTTCGAAGCTTCGGCCAGAGAGTTTGCCGTACCCCGCGAACCTGGGAACATCAAAGTATACAGAACCGTTGGACACATACGCATGCCCGTTCCGGATCAGTCGTTCCATGATTTCTATCTGCTCGAGGATATGCCCTGAAGCACGCGGCGAAATGTCGGCGCGCAGCACCCCGAGTGCGTCCATATCTTCGAAGTAACTCTGGGTGTACATTTCCGCAATCTGCATCGGGTGGACCCGATCGATCCGCGATTGCTTCTCGATCTTGTCCTCTCCCTCATCTGCATCATCCGTCAGATGGCCCACATCGGTGATGTTCTGAACATACAGAACCTTGTACCCAACGTGGCGCAGATAGCGGACGATTATGTCGAAGGAGACATAGCTCTTTGCGTGACCGATATGGGAGTGGCCATAGACTGTCGGTCCGCAGACATACATCCCAACGCGACCTTCGTGAAGAGGCTTGAATTCTTCCTTTCGCCGCGTGAGTGTGTTATGAATTTGAAGTGCCATACAGAGTAAAATTGGATGATTTCTGATTGAATTGTTCGCGCTACTTCCTGGACAGCCCCATGAGCTCACGAGCCCCTTCAAGTCCGGCATCCGTGATTTCGGTTCCACTCATGAGTTTTGCGACTTCTTCCACCCTCTCTTCAAGCTCAAGCTTTCGGAGACGAGTGCGTGTTCGCTTTTCGCGCTCGGACTTTTCCACAACAAAGTGCGTGTCTGCTAATCCAGCAATCTGAGGCAGGTGCGTAATCGCAACGACCTGGTGGAACTGTGACAGGCTTCGAAGGCTCTTACCGACAGCGAGGGCAATCCGCCCGCTCACTCCTACGTCGATTTCGTCGAAGATGAGCAGAGGTAGCCGTTCAGACTTCGCAAGAATGGTCTTCAACGCCATCATAATTCTTGAGATCTCCCCCCCCGATGCAACTTTGACGAGCGGTTTCAACTCCTCACCGAGATTTGTTGAAATATGGAATTCGACAACATCAATCCCCTTTCTGGTCGCTTCGTAGAACTCACGGCCGAGCTTCACATAGGCTCGGGCCGGTTGAGGGGATCCGTTCGATTGTTCCATCTGTTTGCTTTCGACCTTCACATCGAACCGGGCATTTGAAATACCGAGCTTTGCGAGCTCCGATGCAACGGAGCTGTTGATTTTACTTACGTGCTCTCTCCGTTTCGACGACAGCCGTTGCGAGGCTCCGGAACACGCCCGTCGCTCTGCCTCGATCCGGTCCTTCAGCTTAACAATTTCTCCGTCAAAATTCTTGGCGAGAGCGAACTCCCGTCCGATTTTCTCTCTGTGTTCAATGACAGCGTCGAGAGAACCTCCATATTTCTTCTTCAGGAGGGCGAGTTTGCCCAGACGATCCCGTATCTGCTCCAATCGCTCGGGGTTGAATTCGATCTTCGAGTTGTAGCTCTGGATGAATTTCGCCACCTCGCTGATGATCGCGACCGCCGATGCACTCTCATTCTTGATTTCCTCGAACGCTTTGTCAATTCTGGAGAGATCTTCAAGCTGATTCCGGGCAAGCACGATCTGGTCATAGACCGCCTGCTCCCCTTCGTACAACATCTGATGCAAACTCGATGTCGCTTCAAACAACTTCTCGGAGTTTTCCAGGATCCGCAGTTCCGTTTCGAGCGCATCCTCTTCGCCGCGCTGAGGACCCAGGACATCTATCTCCTGGATCTGGAACTCGTAGAGATCTCTGCGCTCGAGCAGCTGCCGTTCCTTCGATTGCAGCTCCTCAAGTTCTGAAAACAACTGCGTCAGCCGGTCATAGGATGCAACATACTCTTCCTTCAGGCCGGCCAGACCACCGAAATCGTCGAGCAGGTCGATGTGTGATTCAGTCCTCAAGAGAGATTGATGATCGTGTTGACCGTGAAGATCGACGAGCAAATCTCCCAGCGCCTGCATAACCGACACTGTGACCGGCGTATCATTGACAAAGCAACGGTTGTGCCCCTTCGCTGAGATTTCCCGTCTCAGGATGAGATCATCCACAACTTCGAGATTTTGGGAGAGGATGAAATTCTTGACACGTCTATTCCCGGAGATTCCGAACACTGTTTCAACCACCGCCTTCTCGGCACCGCGGCGGATCACGTCGGAGCTTGCACGATCACCCAGAACGAGACTCAGGGCATCGATCAGGATGGATTTCCCCGCACCGGTTTCGCCGGTGATGATATTGAGTCCGCTTTCGAATTCGACCTCGATCTCTTCGATGAGGGCGTAGTTCTTTATGAGGAGGGTCTTGAGCACCTGGTTTTGCCTTTGATATGCAGAAATGTAACCAAAAAAAAGGGAATTTCAATGAAGCCTGCGGGCCCGTTGGCTTCATTCGTCCGGTCGGAGGCAGCGCACCCTGGTGGCATCGCCCTCCTGTGACTCAATTCACCGACTGTGCGGGAGGAGCTGAGCCCTCAAAGAAATTGAGATCAGGGACATCGGGGAGAATACCGTGGTAATAGGCAAATCGGACAAACTCCGCAAAACCTTGCTGTTCTTCCTCCGCCAGCCCGTATGAAAACCCGGAGAGGTACTGTTTGCTGAATTCCCTTGTCACGTTGTGCTCGGCAGAGATGACTTCGGCTACCTCTGCGAGGTGTAAGACCCCGTTTTCCTTCGCAAGGAGCAATGTCTCCACGATTGCTTCTGCCTCGGCTTCATCATGTCCCACCCAGACTCCATGCACATACGGGAGGCCCGTCAAATCGTTCCATTCATCCACGAGATCCAGGGCGAAGGGTTCTTCCGGCGATTGAGTGTGCGGGGAGAAGTTCACGACAAGCGCGGCATCAGCTTTGCGAAGCATCTCATCGCGTTTCGGCAGCATTGGAATAAACTGGAGCGAGCCCTTCGCGGCGGCAAGATTGGGGAATTTCTCCGCAAGGATGATTTTCGCCAGAATGATCTCAGATGTTACCCGGATATCGACAGCGATCGTCTCGACGTTCTGGACATTCGGATTGACGAACAACTGGATCGTGTCTGTGCGCGATGAGGAGGAGACGCCCACTCCAGGGACGATCAGATAGTCGCCGCCGTGACGGGCATAGTCAATGGGGGACAAAAAAGCGCATCGGACAGAATCGATGCGCTGTTGGAGTCTGAGGGCGAGCTGGGACGGAAAATCGACGAGAAGCTCGAGGTCGGCTGAAGAATTTCTCAACCCGTACAGCAGTGGCTGAAGGTAAGAAGCTTCAGGCACCCCGAGAAGATTCCGGACAACTTCAGGCACTGGTTTTCTGCGTCACTTGTTTCGCCGCGAGTTTTCGCAGGTAGTACAGTTTCGCGCGCCGGACTCTTCCTTCTTTCACCCTATCGATCTTGGCAATCCGGGGAGAATGCAGCGGAAAAATACGCTCCACACCGACGCCGTCCGAGATCTTCCGAACGGTGAAGGTCGTGTTCACGCCAGCACCGCGCTTACTGATGACGACCCCCTGAAATTGCTGGATGCGTTCCTTGTCGCCTTCGACGACGCGCACGTGCACGTTGATGGTGTCGCCGGGCTTGAATGCCGGCCTGTCCGATTTGAGTTGAGTTGCTTCGATGAGTTTCATCTTGTCCATGTGTACGCTCTCCCAGCTAGTATCGTATTTCAGTTTTACGAATTCTTCTTCAACATGTCCGAACGTCGGGCCTGTGTCCGCTCCGTTCGCTGGCGTTGACGCCACTCTTCAATATCTGCGTGATCCCCTGAAAGGAGCACGTCAGGAACCCTCATCCCGCGGTACTCCGGGGGGCGTGTGTACTGAGGGGCTCCGAGCAAGTTGTCCTGAAATGAATCACTAAGTGCTGATTCGCTGTCGTTGAGAACGCCCGGCACGAGGCGGACAACCGCATCGACCACAACTGCTGCTGCAAGTTCTCCACCCGTCAGGACGAAATCTCCGATTGAAAGCTCACGGGTCACCAGCACATCCCGCACACGTTCGTCGACTCCCTTGTAATGACCACAAATGAACATCAGGTTGTCCTTGAGGGACAGGTCATTTGCGATCCGCTGGTCAAATTTCTCGCCGTCGGCCGTCAGGAGTATGATTTCGTCATACGCTCGCTCTGCTTGCAGAGCCTCTGCGCACTCGAAGACCGGCTCCGGCTTGAGGACCATTCCCGCACCCCCGCCATAGGGTGTATCATCGATGGTCTTGTGCTTGTCGTGTGTGAACTCCCGCAAATCGTGCACAAGGATTTGGACTTTCCCTTTGTCCTGGGATCGCCGGATGATACTCTCCTGCAACGGGCTCTCGAGCAGCTTGGGCAATCCTGTCACGATATCAATCCGCATCACTCCAACAACCCTTCCAGTGGCCGAATCACCACTGCACGTCGCTCCACATCGACCGACCGAATGACTTCTTTTATTGCGGGGATCAAAATCTCCTTCTCCCCTGCAGCAACAACCCACACATCATGTGCGGGGAGCTGCATCACTTCCTGCACTGTTCCAACTTTTTCACCAGATTCTGTTACAACATTCATCCCGACGATGTCGTGGATGAAGTACGAACCCTTCCTGGGAACGATCGCGTCCTTCGGGGGTACGAAGAGAAGCTGACCACGTCGTTCATCCGCCGCCGTTCGAGATTCAATATCTTTCAGTTTCAACACAACAGCGGAATGCGTCATTCTGACGGAGAGCACTGCGTGTTTCACTGCCTGGGCTTCGTCCGTCCCGATCCACACCGATTTCAGTTTCCCGAAGCGCTCAGGAGTATCGGTGAGCATCACGACACTCAGCTCGCCCTTCAGACCAACACTCCTGGAGATTCTCCCGACAGCTATCATCACTCAACGTTTTTGCGGATCGTGTTGCTGATGTTCATCCTCAGCCTATGATATCCAGCACGGCCTTCTTCCCCTCTTTTGCTGCCACTGCACGAAGGAGCACCCTGAAAGCCGAGGCCGTACGTCCCTTTTTCCCTATGAGTTTTCCCACATCTGCCTGATCAACCCTGACCTTGAAGATCGTCACCTCATCCTTCTCTTCGAGATCCACGATCACCGCCTCAGAGTTGTCAACAAGATGCCTGGCAAGGTATTCTACGAATTCCTTCATTGTTCACCTCCAGATTAAAGGACAGAGCCTTGCACATCGCGTACAAAAGCACTCACCCTTACAACATCGAGGGAAGAAATTCTGTCGAATCGGTTGCCGGGGGAGATCGCCTTCCCCAGCACGCCGTCTTTAGGCTGCTGGCTGCTCTGCCGGTGCGGCTACCGCAGCCGGAGCTGCCTCTGCTGGCTTTTCGGCCGCCTTCTTCTTTCTCTGGGCCCGGCGGCTTTTGCGATCCGCCTCACGCTGTGGGCGCTCGGTCTGCTGCATCTGCCATCGCTCGACGATGCTCTGCATCTTGGCATCATCGACGCCGCGCCGAATCAATGACCAGCGCAACCACACCCCTTTGCGTTGAAGAAGAGACCGCACCGTGTCCGTTGGCTGTGCGCCATTCCGGAGCCAGTAGAGCACGCGCTCTTCCTTCACCGTGAGGAATATCGGATTCACGTTCGGATCGTATTGCCCCACGGCCTCAATGAAGCGGCCATCGCGGGGAGAACGCATATCCGCCGCAACGATCTTATAGATCGGATGCTTTTTCTTTCCTGCTCTCCGCAAGCGTAACTTTACCACCGTGTCACTCCTCGTAGGTTTGAGATTAAAGTTTCGAGTTTAGAGTTTTCAGTTTCAAGTTCTGATGTTCATGTCCCAGAAGTCTAGCGGGTCGGCAAACGCATTCCCTGCATTGCCCGCTTCATCCCCCCCTTGCTGAACCGCTTCATCATTTTCTGCATCTCTTCGAATTGTTTCAGCAGGCGGTTGACTTCTTGCACCGTGGTTCCGCTCCCCAGCGCGATACGCCTCCGACGACTTCCGTTGATGATCGAGGGCCGATTGCGCTCATCCGGCGTCATCGACTGAATCACTGCCTCGATGCGAACCAGGGCGTTGTCATCGACCTGAACATCGGCGGGCATACGGTTCATTCCCGGCAACATACCAATGACCTGGCTCAGGGGGCCCATTTTCTTGATCTCGCGAAGCTGTTCCAGGAAGTCTTCCAACGTGAGCTGGGACTTGCGGAGCTTCTCTTCAAGCTTGACAGCCTTTTCCTGGTCGAATTGCTGCTGGGCCTTCTCGACGAGGGTAACGATATCACCCATGCCCAGAATTCGAGAAGCAATTCGTTCAGGATAGAAAGGCTCAAGCGCATCGAGTTTTTCGCCGGTCCCGATGAACTTGATCGGCCTCTGAACCACGGAGCGAATCGACAGCGCAGCACCACCCCGGCTGTCGCCGTCGAGCTTTGTCAGCACGACACCGTCGAAGTTCAGCCGATCGTGAAACGCCTTCGCGGTGTTCACGGCGTCCTGGCCGGTCATCGCATCGACAACGAACAGGATCTCGTGTGGCTTCGTGGTCTCCTTGATCGAAGCAACCTCCTGCATCATCTCTTCGTCGATGTGCAGGCGGCCGGCCGTGTCAATGATGACCGTGTCGCGAATATTCTTCCGGGCAAAATCGATCGAGTCGCCGGCAATCTTGACCGCGCTCTGGCCCCGATCGGTGAAAACCGGAATGTCCAGCTGCTTCCCCAGCGAGATCAATTGGTCGATGGCGGCGGGCCGATGAATATCAGCCGCGACCAACAGAGGATTGCTCCCCTTGCTTTTCAGGTATCCTGCGAGCTTTGCCGCGAACGTGGTTTTCCCCGAGCCCTGGAGGCCTGCGATGAGAACCACAGTCGGCGGTGTCTGGGATGACCGAATCTCAGCTTTCGACTCCCCAAGAAGCTTGACCATCTCATCGAAAATGATTTTGATGATCAACTGCCCGGGGGTAATGCTGTTCAGAACATCCTGACCTAATGCCCGCTTCTGGACGTCTTCGATAAACTGCTTGGCGACCTTGTAATTGACGTCCGCATCTAAAAGAACTCGCCTGACCTCACGGAGATTCTCAGATACATTGGCCTCGGTAATCCGGCCTTCTCCGCGCAGCTTCTTGAAGACTGTTTCGAGCTTCTGACTCAGGCTTTCAAACATTGAGACTGACCTTCACTCCCTATGAAAACTTCCGAATGCTTCCCGCCAATTGAGATTTCGGAAGCCAGAGGTCTCAAAATTTGGGGCATATAAAGTAGCGAAAAAAAGACAGCTAATCAAGGCATTTATGCGCCCAGTCGGCTTGTCTCAAGCGAGAAAGGCAACAAAAAACCGTTGCCCTGTTGACCATGGCAACGGTTTCAAGCACTTCTTTAGCTCTCTCCACCCAACCCCGAACACGATAACGGCTCAGCTCGCCTTCGTCAACGCTTCAGCGCCACTGACGATCTCCAGCAACTCCTTCGTGATGGATGCCTGACGCGCATTGTTGAACTTCAATGTCAGATCGCGGATCAGTTCTTTCGCATTCTCCGTAGCATTGTCCATAGCTGACATGCGTGCCCCTTGTTCCGCCGCGTTGGATTCGAGAAGAATCCGCCACATCTGGAAATTCAGATGACGCGGGACAAGTGCGTTGACAATCTCGGCGCTCGACGGCTCATAAATGTAGTCCACTTGAGCCAGTGAATGAAGGTCCTTCACCGGCTGGGTTTCTTCGGGTGGGATCGGCAACAGCTGCTCGACAACGATCTTCTGCTGAATCACCGACTTGAACTCGTTGTAGATAATCTGAACCGTATCGTGCTCCCCCTTCAAATAGCCGTCGGTGATTTCCTGCACGATTCCCCGGGCGTGATGAAAGCCAAGATCGGTGAAGATACCAACATGCTTCGCGATCACATTGTAATCTCTTTTGCCAAAGTAGTCAGAGCCTTTCCGACCAATCGTGAGCACCCTGACATTGACGGCGGACTGACCCCTCAGATGCTGGACGGCTGCCTTGATGATGTTGCTGTTGAACGACCCGCAGAGACCCCGATCGGCCGTCACAACCACGAGCAGCACGTTTTTCGTTTCCCGGCCGACGAGCAGAGCATTGAGGTTGACGTCCACCTTTGTAACGAGGTGACGAAGAAGTTCACCGAGCTTCCGCGCATAGGGGCGAGCGGAGATAATCGCCTCCTGTGCGCGACGCAGCCGCGCCGCCGCGACCATCTTCATCGCCTTGGTGATCTTCTGCGTATTCCTGACGCCTGAAATGCGCCGCCGTATTTCGCGGAGTGTAGCCATGCGTTAGAGGTACTCGACAAGCTCTGAGGTCATTTCTTATGCGGTCTTGACAGCGGTCCTGAACTTGCCGGCAAATTCCTTTAGAATTTCATGGAGTTTGTTCGCTGTTACGTCCGAGAGTTCTTTCGTTTCGGCAATCGTCGTGTAGACATCCGGATACTTCATCTCGATGAACTCGTGCAACTCGTGCTCGAACCGCTGCACGTCTCCGAGAGGGATGAGGTCGAAATACCCGTTCGTTCCGGCGAAGATTCCAACAATTTGTTTCTCAACAGCCATCGGAACATACTGCCCCTGTTTCAGCAACTCGACGAGCCGCGACCCCCGGCGAAGCTGTTGCTGCGTCGCCTTGTCCAGATCCGATCCGAACTTTGCGAATGCTTCCAGTTCGCGGTATTGAGCAAGGTCGAGGCGCAATCTGCCCGCAACTTTTCGCAGGGCTTTGATTTGTGCATTGCCACCCACGCGCGAAACGGAAATTCCAACGTTAATCGCCGGACGAACACCTGAATTGAAAAGGCTGGACTCCAGATAGATCTGGCCATCGGTGATGGAAATGACGTTGGTCGGGATGTACGCTGAAACGTCGCCAGCCTGCGTCTCAATGATCGGGAGAGCGGTGAGGCTTCCACCGCCAAGATTATCGTTCAGTTTGGAGGCCCGCTCGAGCAAGCGAGAGTGGACATAGAACACATCTCCAGGATACGCTTCACGTCCCGGGGGACGTCGAAGCAGCAGGGACATTTGCCGGTATGCCTGCGCATGCTTCGAAAGATCATCGTAGATCACCAACGCGTGTCGACCGCTATCGCGGAAAAACTCGCCGAGCGTCGCGCCTGCGTACGGTGCGATGAACTGCAGCGGAGCTGGATCGCTTGCCGTCGCCTGAATAACTGTCGTATACTCCATCGCTCCAAATTCGGCCAACTTGCCCACAACCTGTGCGAGCGTTGAACCCTTCTGACCGATAGCAACATAGATGCAGTAAACGGGTTTGATACCTTCCTTCTTTGCCTTTTCCGTGTGGGTGTACCGCTGATTGATGATCGCATCGAGAGCAACCGCTGTTTTGCCTGTCTGCCGGTCTCCGATGATCAGTTCGCGTTGTCCGCGCCCGATGGGGATCATTCCATCGACGGCCTTCAGACCGGTCTGAAGCGGCTCCTTTACCGGCTGGCGCTGAAGAACACCGAGCGCTTTTCGTTCCAGCGGAAGATAGCGATCAACTTTGATAGGGCCTTTGCCATCGACAGGCTCGCCGAGCGGCGTAACGACACGTCCCAGCATCTGCTCTCCGACCGGCATCGACGCGAGGCGCTTTGTGCGTTTGACGACATCCCCCTCTTTCACGAAGGAGCTTTCACCAAACAACACGCATCCGACATTATCCTCCTCGACGTTCAGCACCATGCCGAAGACGTCGTGCGGGAATTCCACGAGCTCGCTTGCCATCACCTTCGACAGGCCGTACACCCGTGCGATACCGTCTCCGACCTGGAGCACGGTCCCGACGTCATAGACGTCGACCTCCTTTTCAAAACCGGAGAGTTGTTTCCGCAGGATTGCAGAGACTTCATCAGGTCTTACTTCTGGCATACGATTTCCTTTTGTCAAGTCCGATAATCAAAACGGTCGTTCTAGTTGCGCCCGACCCCTTCGGTAAAACGCTCGCGCAGCAACTCAAGCTGCCGCCGCACGCTGCCGTCATATACAGTGTCGCCGACCCTGGCGACGAATCCCCCCTTCAGCTGCTTGTCGATGCTGAAGGCGACACGGATCTTTTTCCGGGTAATCCCCTCGAAACGCTTCACGATGGTTTGCTGCTGATCTTTGGTCAGTTCGGTTGCTGCACGCACTTCGAGCGTGACAATACCCAGGCGGTCATCACGGAGTTTGTAGTACTCTTTGATGATATCGTCCAGGACGTCCTCCCGGCCCTTATCGACTATCAGGTTCAGGAAGTTGAAAGTAAAGACGCTGAGCTTGGACCGAAAAATCTCGGCAAGAAGGGCCCGTTTCTTGTCTTTTGAGACGACAGGGCTTTTGAGCAAACCGATAAACTCGCGCGATTCCTTCATCACCTTCCAGACGACCTCAAGGTCGATCGCCAGGCGTTCGCCCTGCTTCTGTTCCTCTGCAAGTTCCAATGCGGCTTCGGCGTAGCGCCGCGCAACCCGATATGCACTCATAGATCCATTCTTGGCCAGCGATGGAGGTCGCATCGTGCTGCCGTTCGTGCAACGACCGTCGCCCGAATCAACACGACTCCGCACCCCACCCGGCCAATAGCGTTAGCTGTTGGGGAGTTGGTTCAGAAATTTGTCAACGATCTTCTTATGCTTCTGGGCATCCATCGTTTCGTCGAGGATCTTCCCTGCGGCCAGGACAGCAAGATCGGCGACTTCAGATCGAAGCTGCTGTTTTGCCGCATCCACGTCCCGCTGAATCTCTTCTTTGGCCTGCTGGATTTCCCGTTGTGCCTGCTGATGCGCCTTGGCAACAATTTCCTCTTTCAGCTTCTCGGAAAACGCTTTGCCTTCGCGGATGATCTTCTGGTATTCCTCTTCGGCTTTGGCGAGGTTTTTCTCGTTCTGCTTCAGAAGCTCGGCCGCATCGGCCCGGGCCTTCTCCGCCATCTCAAGAGCCTGACGGATCGAATCTTCGCGATCCTTGAGGGATTGCAGCAGAGGTTTCCATGCAAACTTCGACAAGACGAGGACAAGAACCACAAACGTGGCAACTGTCCAGACCATTAACCCCGGATTAATGTCAAACATGTGGTGTGATCCCGGTTACTTGGAGGCGAGAATGATGCAGATCGCCAAACCGAAGAAGGTCGCGCCTTCGATGAGAGCCGCCGCGATAATCATCGCCGTCCGAACCTGTCCGGCGACTTCCGGCTGTCGTCCTGTCGCTTCCATCGTCGCCGCTGCCAGTTTGCCGATACCGTATGCTGCGCCGATGACAACAAGTCCTGCGCCTATTCCTGCAGAAAGATAACCAAGTGCGTTTGCTTCCATTGTATGTGTTCCTCCTTATTGAATACGTCGTTCAGATGGTGCAGAGTTTTCAAGATATCAATGAGAGTGCTCAGCATCCTCTTCGGCGTGTTCGGACTGCATCCCGAACCCCATGAAGAGCGATGTAAGCATGACAAAAATGTACGCCTGGAGAAATGCAACGAATAGCTCCAGCATCATCACTCCAACCCCGAAGAGCACCGGCAAGGGGGCTATGACCGGCGATCGAAAGAGCAGGATCATCCCGACCAGCGCGAGCAGCACAACGTGTCCGCCATTCATGTTCGCAAACAACCGCATGCAGAGAGCAAACGGTTTTGTGAACAAGCCGAGAATCTCGACCGGAATCATGATGGGCCAGAGCGCCCAATGAACCCCGCCCGTCAGGTGTGCGAAGTACTGTTTCAGTCCCTGTGCCTGTATCGCGGCCGCCTGAATCATGACAAATGCAATAATGGCAAGGCCGGCGGTCACTGAAATATTGGATGTTGACGTCGCACCATATGGAATGAGGCCAAGGAGATTCATGATCAAAATGAAGAAGAAGAGCGTCAGGAGGAATGGCAGGTATCTGAGCCCTCCCGGTCCCATGTTCGGCAGCGCTACTTCATCCCTGACGAACACGATGAAGACCTCGAGGAGATTGCCAACGCCTTTCGGCACAATGCTCTTCCGGTTCTTGCGCGCTGCATAGACGGCGAGAACCACGACGATGACCGCCGAGAGCAGGAGAAAGAAGACATGCTTGGAAATCGAAAGGTCAATCGTCAGGGTGCCGATATGGATCGGGGCGAAGTGCGGAAGTTCGATATGACCTCCCGGGAACTCTAGCGCCTGGGAGTTGTGCATGTGACCCAGCAAGTGACTGAATTCGAACTTCTCGCCGTGCTGAGCCGCGGCCTGAGCGACGGCAGTGGCGGAAGTGTCTGCGACACCTGCCACCGCATGATTTGCTGTATCAACGACTACTGTTGTCTCGATCATCGAAGGACGACTAACGCTTGAGAGCGACTTTTTTCTGAAGGACGTGAATTTCAAGTGCCAGATTCAGCACGTAAAACAGCAAGAACGAGAGCATCAACGACATCGTGTGGAATTGATACACACGAACGAGAAGGAAAACGACTCCAACCAGCAGGAACATCCGCACGAACGTCCCTCCAAGGATGATCTTGAGGAATGTCGTGTTGGGTTTGTCGAATCCGAATTCAATGAGCAGATACCCGAGCAGCAGATGGAACAGGCTCGCCACGCCGCTGGCCACGACACTCTGAACCACCTCTTTGCTGGAGTATACTGAGAGCGGAAGGAGCACAAGGACAACCACCCCGAGAACACAGTACACTACAAGCCTTAGGAACGCCCAATCGATTTTCACCGGATTCCGACTACGGAGACTTTTCCTTCTTACCGAGTTCAACCACTGATTTCAGAAACTTGATCAAACCGCCGAC
>QYQB01000029.1 GCA_007280275.1 bacterium
GCACATGCACCGTTCCGAACTCTCTGATCGCCGTCTGAACGAAGGTTGTGATGTCCTCGTTCTTGCTCACATCGGCCACCACAGGCACGACCGTTGCTCCCGTCTTCGCTCTGATCTCCTCCGCCGTTTTCCTGATGCTCTGTTCGTTGCGGGAACAGATCACCAGGCGAGCCCCCTCTTGTGCAAGCGACATTGCCGAGGCTTTGCCCAATCCCTGACTGGCCGCCGCAACGAGCGCCACTTTATTTCTGAGACCCAGATCCATTCGTGAATTCCTTCGATGAGTGTTACAGTCGTCCCGTCAATCGCGACAAAGAGAGGGATGAAAGAGGAAAGAAGTGAATTGAAATCGAGATTCGCGGAGGGCCGATACGCCTGAAAGCAGAGACAGCAACAGACCGGCTAAGAAACTTCTATCCCTTTGTCCTTCAATTGCTGCGTCACGATCTTCAGAACTTCTTCCGTCGGAAGATGCATACGCGACCCGGAAGCCCGAATTGCCTGATCGAGCGTCCCCTTCCTGTCGACGAGCCACATCCACACGTTGTATCCCAGGCGATGTCTGTCGTTGGGTTCCTGCGTCGGGATATCCGCGACGGCGTTGTGGGCAATTTTTTCGAGCGCATCGGGTGGAAATTCGGCTATCAGAGAGGGTGGTTTCGTTGTCATGGTTCTTCAGTTCTTCTGGCGATGGAAATCTGAATGTGTTTTCAGTTCTAATATAGGGAGTTTTTTGGAAAAAACAATTCAGGATGATTTTACAACCACAACGGTGAGATCGTCATTCTGTTCTGCCGATCCCCGGAAATCTTCGACAGAGGAGAGAATGGTGCGTTGTAGTTGCTCAGCGGTGAGGGACCGTTTCGCTTTGACAATATCAAACACCGTCTCTTCGCCGAACTGAGCCTTCCGCTCGTTCATCGCCTCCGTCAACCCGTCAGAATAGAAAACAAAGATCCCATTCGGATCGAGCGGGCGCGTGATTTCTTCCAGCTCCTGCTCGAAAACCGGTCCGCGCTCCAATCCAAGGCCTATGCCGCCCCCCTTGAGATACTCCAGCGTGCCATTCACCCCAATCAAAGCCCTGTTGTGTCCCGCCCGGCAGATAAGGACTTCCTTCCGTTGCAGATCGAACAGCGCAAGGATCATCGTAATGAACGATTTGCGCTCGAGGCTTTCGTAGATCCGGCGGTTCACCTGAATCAACATCTCCTTCGGATGCTCGTACATTGGCGCAATTACCTGTATCATGCCCTGGATCTTCGACATATAGAGCGCGGCAGAAACTCCCTTTCCCGAAACGTCACCGACAACAACCAGGAGTCTGCCTGGACCGAGGTCGATATAGTCGTAGTAATCGCCTCCGACCGTCAACGCAGGTATTGAGACCCCCGAAATATCCAGACCTTTAAGCACCGGATTCGATTTTGGCAACAGGCCTTGCTGGATGTTGCGTGCGAGCGCCAGCTCCTCCTCGATCCGCTGCATCTCAATCTCGGAAATATGGAGCCGGGCGTTCTCCACCGCAATCGCAGCCTGACCAGCGACGGTGGAGAGCAGATCGATGTCCTCCTGCGAATAGATTTTGCCGGACATTTTCGGACCGACATTGATCGCTCCGATCAGCCGTCCCTGAAGAAACATGGGAACTGAGAGTACGATTCCGGACCTCGAGAGCTTCAGCTTGTCTGCTTCGTTGATGTGATAGTACTCCGGCTCCGTCGCGAGCAATGCGAGTGACTGTGGCGCCCGTGTTTCGCGCAACGCGGCCAGCAGTCCGTTTGGTTCGGTGCCGAAGCCGCAATCAGCTGCGCTGACATTATTCGAAGCCGACGAACATCCCTCGTTCTCGTCGCAGAGAACGACAGCGACCTTCTCGATATGCATCGTTGTTGAGATCCTGGAGATGATCGAATTGAGGATCTCTTTGAGATGTATTTTGCTGGGAAGCTCCTGGCTGAACTCAAGAAGAGCTCGTTGATAGTTATAGCGCTCTTGATAGAAGAACCGGTCGATCCAGTCTTGTGCCTTGCGCTTCACCGGGTCAAACGCAAACGCGAGAACGACGAACGCGAACAAGTTCCCAAGCTGGTTCTCCTCGGTGCCAAGCACATATGCCATCGCGCTCCCGATGATGTAGACAAGGAGCAGGTAGAGTCCCGCGAGCATTCCCGTCACGCCCGCATAGAGAAGACTCCGCTTGACGACAAGATCGATGTCCATCAGGCGGTACTTGAAGATCGAGTATCCAAGAGAGCATGGCAGAAGCACCACGAGCATCACGGGGACAAAGAGGATCGGTGTCGTGAAGAGGGCGAATTGGTTTGAAGCCCGCAGGATGTTCGCGTAGACGACGGTCGCAATCACGGTCACCACCCCAATCAACATGGGGCGAATCTCTTTTCTCCTCGAGCGATCCACGCGGAGAAAATAGGTTACGACAAAGATGACAAGTCCGCCAACGAAGAAAACCATCGGCGTGTAGCCGACGATGTACGAGATGAAAGGGGGAAGCATTCCTTGCCATCCGAAGAAAAGCCTCGACGCAGCTGGAATGACAGTGGCGATACAGTAAAGATACAACACCACATTGAGCCACGTCCAGTCGATCGCCTTCATTCGCACGGGGAAACGAAGGAAGAACGTGACGAAATTCGGAACCGCGAAAATCCACCCGATGACGTATGCAGTCGCGTAGATATAGTAGATCGATGGCGCCACGCCCTTGAAATCGAACTGCGACAATCCCAGGAAAAGCATGGCAAAGATCCCAAACCGCCCGAACACCCTTTGAATCACCCCTTGCGGTCGCGTGATGACGACGATATACCCAACCACAAGAAATCCAAAGCCGAGAAGGAAATTTGCCAGGTAGTTGATGTCGAATACTTTGAGAACCTGCACCTGAGTTGTGAAGGTTGCACCATCCCGCTCAATCAGATAGTCTGCGTAGTCGTTGCGCTTGACACTGTTGATGATGAGCATTGCATCCTGACCATTTTTGAAGCCTTTGCCGTTGATGGCCAGGAGAACATCTCCGTCGCGAACACCGGCCCGATCTGTCACACCCCCCGGTACAACCTGCGTAATAATGACTCCGGGCTTTCCCTTCTCGGGGGGCAGCCAGCCGCATTGGTCGTTGCTCGTGGCCTTGAAAACCATGATGTTGAGAGCATGGAACAACGTCAGCATCAAAACAACGAGCGCCGCAATGGAATAGATGGTGCGGATTATACGCGGGGAAGGAACCTTGAAGAGGTTCTTCATAGCCATCCTCTCTGCAAATGGGTTCAACAGATACTACGTCTAACGCTTTGATTCGTTGCAGGATCTACAAGGCGTACCCGATGCTGAAATAGGCCAACAATGGACCCAGACTCACGGGATTGTTCAGGAGTTCCTTTCGAAAGAAGAAGCTCCGGCCAACCGAGAACTCAACGGGTCCGATTGGCGTATCCAACGCCAGGCCAGCACCGATCCCATGGCGAAGGTCGACGAGGCGGACTTCAGCAGGCGCCGTCCAAATTGATCCAAGATCGTAGCGCGCGAAAAGATGCGTGTCAAAGAAAATCTTCACGGGGCTGTGATAGCGATATTCCAGACTCGCGACGAGGAGCTGGCGGCCTCTGCTATTATCTTCGAGGAGCCCATAGAAGCTCTCCTGCCCTCCAAGTGTGAACTGCTCCGTAATCGGGAGAGTCTCATCTGCGAAACCGAAGCGAACGCGCGGGTGAAACGTGTTGCGGCCGTACGTCTGGTACCAATCATAGGAGAACGACATCTTCGTAAATCCCGCGCCGCTCCGGGCAGGAATGACTGCGGATTCATAGGAAAAATCCATGAGAACCCCTTTACGCGGAAATGGATAGCGATCCTGGTTATCAACCTTCACGCCGAAGCGAAGGGCTCCGATCTGATAGCTCTCCGTCTCGAACGGTTGACCGAAGAAGCTCCACACGCGCTGGTTTTCGAGCCTTCCCTCAACGGTCACAGTGCCGAGGCGTTCCAGTTGGGTCCCGAATGTCGCCGAACCTCCCTGCTTGAGCTCTCGATATTCACCCACCCGTACCCGGTTCCAGCGTTTCAGGTTGTTTACTGCATCATCGCCGTACACGTTGACATCATGGAACATGTAGTAGCCCTTCAACCCGAACGTCAAATAGGAGCTGAAGATTCTTGTCGCCTTGAACTCCGCGATGAAGCTGCGGTTTCGGGAACCGCCAAATGCATGAACTCCCAGCTCCGCACCGAGACCAAACAGGTTTTCGTCCCGCAGGTCGATAGACGGCTGGATGTTGCGCTCATTGTCGATTCTCAGCCCCAGCCGGATAAGTTCCGTGCTGCGCTCACGCACGTCGATGAGAACCACCTGGTGTTCGCCGTTCGCCCCCTCCTGCCGAATATCGACGGAGACCTGCTCAAACAAACTGGTCCCGTAGAGATTCGAGATTCCCTGAGCGATTTTCCTTACCTGGAAAACCTGATTTTCGTCCCAAGGGAGCTCACGCCAGATAACGTAATCCTTAGTCTTTGTCGTACCCCTGATGTCCCGTCGGTAGATGACCCCTTCATCGATGCGAACCGTCGCCTGCCCCGATGTACGATCCAGTGTCGCTGCGAGAATCCTTGCCAGGGAGTAGCCACGATCACGGTACACCGAGAGAATATTTTCCATCCCCTTCCGGCTCTGGTGTAAGTTGAGCCGATGACCGACCAAAGGCTGAAGCACCGCGTTCAGAGTGTCGAGACCGACAAGCTTACTTCCGACAATTTCGATCGAACGTATGACGGGAGTCGGAACAGCAATCAACTGGAGCGTCGTCGATCCGGAATCGATCTCGGCATCAACCCCGACATCTTCAAAATCACCGGACTGATACATCGCATTCACAAGGGACTGCAAAGATTGCTCGGCTACTTCCGTCCCGCGCGCGAGATTCATGACCGGCACGATCCATTCCTGATCGAGGCTCAGCGCGTCGAACTTGAAATGGGTATTTCGGAACATTGACTGGTCCACCAGGCTTTTTGCCTGCTCGGCAGCTTTTATCCGGATCTGCGCCTTCAAATCACCCAGCGCCAGTTTCGCCGCAACCTCGCCTTCGGCGATAAGCGTATCAACGTTTGTGAAGTCGTCGGAGAGATGAGCGCCAAGGTTCGGTCGGATGACAACATTGGCGTCCGCGAGCTGCCGCTGGTTCGAGGCCTGCATCGTAATGCCAAGTATTTGATCTGCAATCTCCCACGCAGCATTCAGCTTCGCCAAAGGCCTTAGCGGACTGGAGACGTCAACAGCCACGACGAGATCAGCCCCCCAGTTTCTGGCGGCATCAACCGGGATGTTCGAAACGAGTCCTCCATCGAGCAAGCGGGCGGAGTCGCGCTGAACCGGACTGAAGAGGAGCGGTACTGAGACGCTGGCGCGAAGTGCTTCTGTGAGATTTCCACGATCAAGAATGACTGCTTTGCCGGACACGAGATCGGTCGCGGCCGCCCGAAAGGGAATGCGAAGATCATCGAAACTTGGATTGGGATGGTAGATTCCTTGCAGGACGAGCAGATTCAGATAGTTCGTCAATCGTTGACCCGTCGAGAGCGACTGTGGCAGAATCGGCTCGAGCCCCTCAAATCGCACTGTCAGGATGCTCCGGTCCTCGGCAATCTTCTGATCGAGAAACAGATCCGATCTTCGGGCATCGTCATTGAAACTGAGCACATCCGCCCAGTTCGTCGTGTCCACCATCCGATGCAACTGGTCAATGGAGTACCCGGAGGCATACAAACCGCCCAAAATGCTGCCGATACTGGTGCCGACAATTAGGTCAATGGGAACTTCGGCTTCCTCGAGGACTTTCAGAACGCCAATGCTCGCGATGCCCCTTGCTCCGCCACCACTGAGCACGACCGCGATTTTCGGTCGTTTCACAGACCGGAAAGGCAAGAAATTTGGAAGACGCTGAGGAGTTTCACCGAACTCCGGCTTTATTCTCTTCGTGACTCTACCGGACTGAGCGCGCGCCTGAAATGTCTCCCCGGAAAACAGAACGAGAGACGCCAGCACGGTGAGCGAAAGCAAGCGTATCGACAGCAGAAATCGTTTCTTCCTCATAGCAGAGAGAAAGTACCGAAATCCGCAAGGAATAGCAACGAACCGAACGGCCACCTCTGCACGTTTCGAAGGACATCCCTTCGCTTGATTTTCGCTCATCTTCAGGTTATGTTGTAACAGAAACCAGTCACTTCTGACAAAAATTTTCTTGAAGCCACGCTTTCAACATTCGCCGAATCACCTTTGAGCCCGGTGTTGCCGTTCAATGACATTTCTTAACCCCCTTGCTCTTTTCGGTCTTCTTGCCGCGGCCATTCCGATCCTGTTACACCTCCTGAATCTGCGAAAGCTGCGGACGATCGAGTTCAGCACGCTGGCGTTCCTCAAAGAGCTGCAGAAGACAAAGATCCGGCGCCTGAAACTCCGGCAACTCCTGCTGCTGATCCTGCGGACGCTGCTTGTCCTCCTGATCGTCTTTGCATTTGCACGCCCAACACTGAAGGGCACGCTTGTCGGAAATCTGGGAAGTCACGCGAAAACAACTGCCATCGTTGTCATCGATGACTCGTATAGCATGACGGTGAGCGATGAGCAGGGAGAGCTTCTCAAACAGGCGAAGCAGGCAGCAAAGAATATTGTGCCGTTGTTCAAGGACGGAGACGAAGTACTCCTCGTCCGCCTGTCATCTCTGGAAGGTGGTGCACCCGGCTACGCGAACGCAATGCGGGATTTCGGACTCCTGAGAAGGGATATCGATGAGATTAAGCCATCTGCGAAACGTCGATCCGTAGAAGACGGACTTCGCATCGCAGCCCGACTGCTTGCCGGTGTTCACAATTTCAACAAAGAGGTGTATGTCTTCTCCGATTTTCAGGAAGGCGTGTTGAGGAACGAAACAAACGAACCGAACGCAAAAGAGAAACTCTTCCCCGCTGAAGCGCGATTTTTCTTTGTCCCGGTTGGGAAACGGGGACTGCAGAACTTCGGGATCGAATCCGTCACCATACCCTCCTCTATCTTCGAGCGGGATAAGCCCTTCACGGTTCAGACCCGCATTGGGAACTATTCGGGGAACGACGTCCAGGACCACGTTGTCAGTATTTTTCTCAACGGTACGCGCGTGGCAGAACGCAGCATCGACCTACAGAAACAGTCTTCTGTTTCTGTAGAGTTTTCTGTCGCAGCAAGCGCCACGGGCCCTGTCGAGGGGTTCGTGGAGATTGAAGATGATGATTTCCAGTACGACAATCGGCGTTATTTCGTTCTTCAGATTCCAGAGCACATTCGTGCACTCTTGGTTGGAGCTGCCCCTGACTTGCGCTATCCGCGACTCGCGCTCGCAACACGCGCGTCCGCGTCTGAATCCGCCCTGGTACTTGACGAGGTTGCTCCCGGTCGATTGAGTTCCGTCGAGATTAAACGTGCGGATGTCATCGTTCTCTGTACGTCACAAGGGCTCTCGCCGGCACAGGTTTCTGAACTCTCCGCTTTTGTCAGGAGCGGAGGCGGGCTCGTGCTCTTCCCGGGCACGCAGATCGATCCCTCCAGCTTCAATGCACTGCTTGCAGCCGGATTGACCATCCCATCGCTGGCCGCGATCGACCATCCTTCCAAACCGAATGAGGAAAGCGAGTCTTTTATTGAGTTCGACAAAGTGGAATTGCAGCACCCGCTCTTTGAAGGGATGTTTGAATCCCGGAGTGACCAGTCGCCGAAACGACCGTCGGCAGCAGCATCGAATGCGGCAAGATCGGTGGAGTCTCCACGCATCCGGACATCGGCGCGCTTCATTCTCACTCCGCAGTCGAACCCAATCATCACGCTCACGAACGGTGCCCCATTCCTGGCAGAGCAACGCCTGGGAACCGGGCGACTTTTCCTGTTTGCCGTCCCCACTACGACGGAGTGGTCTGATTTTCCACTGAAGGGCGTCTTCGTGCCGTTGCTGCACCGCTCCATTCTTTATCTTGCCCGACAGGAGACCAGATCCGACGAAACGCTTCCCGGTTCCGAGGTTGTCATCCGAAGCAGCGTTGCCACCAACAGTTCATGGACAATTCGCAACCCGGAAAAAGTTGACGTTGCCGCGATGCCGGCTCTGCAGGCTTTTCAGCAGACTCTTCGATTCTCAGCCACGGACCAACTCGGGATCTACACAGTGTACGCCAGGGACAAGACTCTTCAGAAATTCGTTGTGAATCTGGACCCACGAGAATCGCAGACCCGAAAAGCGACGAGTGCCGGGATCAACTCGCTTCTTCAACAATTGGGCATTGAGAGCAGCTCCGTTCATGAGGCAAATCACGCTGAAGACCTCGAGCGCACAGTGCTGGAGTCCCGCTTCGGTGTGGAGCTCTGGAAATATCTCTTGATGCTCGCGTTGATTGTCGGTATCATCGAACTGCTGGTCGCACGATCAACCAAACGAGAAACCGTACCGGGGCCATAGTATGATAGAGCTGGAGCAGACAGGCAAAGAACGATGCATCATTGTCGGTGTTTCTACGCGATTGGTTGGACGCGAGGAGACAGAGGTATATCTCAACGAACTGACGCTCCTCGCAGATACGGCCGGTGCTGAGGTCGTTGCGCGGATAAGTCAGGACAGGGATCGAATCGACGCTGCAACATTCATCGGGAAGGGAAAAGTCGAGGAGATCCACGAGCTCATCGTCGAGCAGGGGATACAGCTGGTCATCTTCGACGACGATTTGAACGGAGTGCAAACCCGTAATCTCGAGAAAATCCTGGAGTGCAAAGTGCTCGATCGAAGCGGGTTGATTCTTGACATCTTCGCTTCCCGGGCAAAAACAAATGAAGCCAAGACTCAGGTTGAGCTTGCCCAGCTTCAGTACCTCCTTCCCCGCCTGACCCGGCAGTGGACGCATTTTTCAAAGCAGTTCGGGGGCATCGGAACCAAAGGTCCGGGGGAGACGCAGATCGAAACCGACCGGCGAATGATCCGCGCTCGAATAAGCCATCTGAAGGAAAAACTCGACCGGATCGCACAACAGCGGGTGACCCAACGCAAAGGCCGGGTCCATCACACCCGCGCCGCCCTCGTAGGATACACGAACACAGGGAAGTCCACACTTTTGAATCTCCTTTCCGGATCAGAAGTCTTCGTCGAGGATCGGTTGTTTGCCACGCTCGATCCCACGACCCGGGTTGTCCCGCTCAGTCCCTCTATTCAGATGCTGATAACGGACACCGTCGGCTTCATCCGGAAGCTGCCTCACCACCTCGTCGCTTCATTCAAGAGCACGCTCGAAGAAATCACGGAGGCCGACCTGCTTCTCCACGTCGTCGACGTCTCAAGCAAGACGTTCGAAGAACAGATCAAAGTCGTCAATGACACACTTGGGGAACTGGGGGCTGACGAGAGACCGACCCTGATGGTGTTCAACAAGATCGACCTTCTGAGCGACCGCGCCATTCTTCAGACGCTGGCCGGTGAATACCCGAACAGGGTATTCATTTCAGCAGCGCGCGGCATCAATATTCTTGGACTGAAAGACGAAGTGCTCAGGCTGCTTGAATCCGAGTTTTTTGAGGAGACCTTCAGGATTCCTCAGGCTCAACAGAAGTTGATTTCACAGCTCCATACAGCGGGGGAAGTGCTGGACCGCACCTACGAAGACAATGATGTCATTTTGAAGATGAGAATTCGGAGAAGAGATAAGGAACGGGTTGAGAATCTCATCCATCAGAAGTGAAGCTCCGTTCGCCGTTTTTACCGCTCGGGAGACTTGATAACAGTCTGGCCTGCAAAGATCCGCTTGAACTCCTCTGCGTCCTGCGACACGCCGACAACGTCTCCCCAGTGCATAGGGATCACGGTGTGAGGTTTGAACGCGTTGGCGGCCTCGGCTGCCTCACGGGCCGTCATGGTATAAGTGCCTCCGATGGGCAGAAGCGCGAAGTCGGTCACAACGCCTTTCATTTCAGGAGTAAAATCCGAATCGCCGCTGTGATAGATTTTCTGTCCAGTCGAGAGCGAGATAACGTAGCCGACCCAGTTGCTTTGTTTGGGGTGGAACTGTTTGCTGACGTTGTAGGCAGGAATCGTCCTCACCTTGAGTTCCCCAACGTTGTAGATTTCGGCGGGCGAAACCGCAATGACCGTTCCTTTGATCTGGTAGGCGACGTCTTTTGGCGCGAAGAACGCTGTTCCTTCCTTGCTGATCTTGGCGAGATCTTCTTTTGAGAAATGATCAAAATGCGCATGGGTGATGAAGATGACATCCGCTTTCGGCGCATGTGCAGGCAGCTTCCAGGGGTCAATGTAAATCTGCGTGGCTCCGTCTTCAATCCTGAACGACGCGTGCCCGAGCCAATGGATATGCTGATGGTTCATAGACCCTCCTTGTCTGGTGCTGCAGCGGATGGTTCAAGAAACCGAACGAATGGTCACCTCACGCCGGGACGCTGAATTCACTCACCGTCAGACCTCGCTCGATGGGGCCGTCTACGCCTTCCCCTTCGCCAATCTCTCCTTCGCGGCCGCAAAGCCCGGTTTGATCTTTTCGTAAATTATTGGGATACGCCGCTTGTACGGCATGAAAGCGCTTTTCATTGCGTTGATCGTGAGTTTCTCGAGGTCATCAATCTTGAGATCGAAGACCTCTGCTGCTGTCTGATACTCATCGGTCAGTGTAATGTTGCTCATGAGGCGGTCGTCAGTATTGAGTGTCACCCGGAACTTGTACCGATAGTAGATACCAAACGGATGCTCATTCATGCTCTTTACGGCACCGGTGTGCACATTGCTCGTAAGGCAAATTTCCAGGGGGATTCGCTTGTCCAGAACATATTGCGCCAGCCTCCCCATGCTCAGGACCTCTCCATCCTTGATCTTCATATCCTCAATAAGCCTGGTCGCGTGTCCAATTCGATGTGCACCGCACCATTGAATTGCCTGCCAGATCGATTCTTTTCCGAACGCTTCGCCTGCGTGAATGGTGATGTTGAAATTCTCACGTTGAATGTAGTGGAATGCGTCCACGTGTTTCTTGGGAGGGTAGCCGCCTTCTTCACCTGCAAGATCGAACCCGACTACTCCGCGGTCCCGGAAATCCACGGCGAGTTCTGCGATCTCATCCGAAAAATGCGGTTCCATGTTCCTCATCGCACAGAGGATGATCCCATATTCGACACCGAAATCGTGTTTGCCTCTCTCGAGTCCACGAAGCACCGAACGGACGACGGTCTCTAGGTGCAGCCCTTTTAGAGTATGGAACACCGGGGCGAATCTCGTCTCGACGTACACCACACCGTCTTTTTTCATGTCCTCCAGCATCTCGTATGCAACCCGCTCCAGAGACTCTTCTGTCTGCATCACGCCACAGGTGTGC
This sequence comes from bacterium, assembly GCA_007280275.1. GTDB lineage: Bacteria > Bacteroidota > Ignavibacteria > UBA10030 > UBA10030 > UBA9647. Next base: position 11,404 of record QYQB01000029.1, read on the forward strand.
TCGAATCCTTCCAGGAACAGTGGGAGGCTGCCGCGCGTGGCACCACGATGAAACCACTCAGCGAGCTCACCAGGATCGGTTGTCGGCAGCTTGTCATACCCTGATTCCTTTGCCAGATCGATGACAGTCTGGGCACGAACACCGCCATCGAGATGGTCGTGCAGAAGAACTTTCGGCACTGAACGAAGAAACTCTTTGCTGTATTTCATGTTTCCCTCTGTTTTTCAAAAACTGAATTCAACGAGCCGGATATCTGTTCAACGCAGTCCGGCGCCGTATTGTTCCGGACCAGGCCGAGTGCTTCTTGAATTTCCGCGTGCAGAACCCATTGTTCATCATTGTCCGGACGAATTCCCGCTGTATTGGAATACCTGCTCCTGGTGGGTGGCCGAGGATCAGGTTTGCCGAAGCTGCCCGATATCGATTATGGGAATCGACAGTGAGCTACAATCCACCGGAGTGGGCTGCTTTGGGGAGTCGAAAACGCAAGCTCCCTCTGCGATTCTTCACCAATGTAGTGTTGCCTTCTGTGAAATTCAACCTTTCGCGGAGTGTGACGCCGAAGATTGACTTTTCTGATGAATCTCGTTATTATCTCGCGAGATTTGTTGGAGGTTTGTACGCCCTCCCCGGCTCCCCACTCTCCAGCCGCCACGACTTCCCTGCGAGGTTCCAGGCAGCGACAGTCAACTGGGGCTTCAGAATTCACCCAACCATCGGAGACCCCTGGACCATGGATGAACAAAAAATCCGTGTTTTGATCGCAGATGACGAAGATGGCCTGAGATCGACGATCGCTGCCTGGCTCAGCGACGAGGGATTCGACGTCCAGCAGGCTCCAGACGGGCTGGAGGCGATCAAGCTGGTTCAATCCAACGACTTTGATATAGCTCTCCTTGACATCAGAATGCCGGGGGTCAACGGCCTGGAAGTTCTCCGGTTCATCAAGAAGAACTCGTCAACGACCGATGTCGTCATGATGACCGGGATGAGTGATGTGAACATGGCCGTCGAGGCGATGAAGTTGGGGGCAAAAGAGTATCTCACCAAGCCGATCGACCTCGATCAGCTGGTCCCCCAATTGCGCTCGCTGATCAGCAAGCGTGATTCCGAGCAACGCATTCGTCAGCTGCAGGCAGAACATACCGCCAGGCTTCTGTACGATCTTCACAACCCAATTTCCGGACTTCGGCAGAGCATCGGATACCTCGTGAAGGGAATGGCCGGGACCGTTAGCGACCAACAGAAAGAGCTGCTGGGATACATGACGAGCTCGATCGACAGAGTCATCGGTCTCCTCAACGACATGATGGACCTCACGAAGCTTGAGGCGGGCCGGGTACGACTCAACAAGGGCATCAGCGGAATGAACGACCTCGTGCAGGAAGTCACTATGGAGTTTCACGTTCCGCTTCAGTCCAGCAACATCACCCTCGATATCCACGCAGAACCCGACCTCCCGACGATCGAATTCGACCGTCAAAAGATTCACCAGGTGATGCAGAACTTTTTGAGCAACGCCGTCCGCACCACGCCAGCACAGGGAGTGGTCATCATTCACGTTCAGAAGATCGCGATGGTGATGGAAGAGGGCCAGCAGCCGGCCGGTTACATCATGGTTTCGATCTTCAATAGCGGGCCTGGCATCCCGCAAGAGCAGGTTCCGCTTCTCTTCGATCGATACCGCAATGTCACCGATGCAAAGAACGATCAGAAAACGAATCTTGGACTCATTATCTGCCAGCGCATTATTGAGGCGCACAGTGGAAAGATCTGGGTTGAGTCCGAAGCCAACAAAGGGGCAACATTCTATTTTGCGCTGCCTATCCGCTAACAATGGTTTGGTAGATTGAGCTTATCAAGATTTCCCACTTCTGTTCTTGCGGTCGACGATGAGGTCCCACTTCTCCAGGCATTGAGCGCGGTTCTCGAGCAAGAAGGGTATCACGTTCAGACCGCTCAGGATGGCGTCACGGCCATCAACTGCATCCAATCGACCCCTTTCGATATTGTTCTGCTCGATGTGAAAATGCCGCGCGTCGACGGCATCGAAGTACTCCGCTTCATCAAGGATCACTACCTGGACACACAGGTCATCATGCTCACCGGGGTGAGCGATATCCGCACTGCGGTGGAGTGCATGCAGCTCGGTGCGTTCCATTACATTACCAAGCCGTACGCCATCGATGAGCTGTTGACCATTATCGCGCGCGCACTCGAGCGAAAGCAGCTGCTTCTCCAAAACAAGGCCATGAGAACGGAGCTGGAGCGGCACGCACTCTCTTCACAGATCGTCAGCCAGAGCAAAGCGTTCCTCGACGTTCTCGGTCTTGCTGCGCGTATCGCCCCGACGGATTCCACGGTCCTGATCCAAGGCGCGAGCGGGACAGGGAAAGAGCTCATCGCGAATTTCCTGCATACCAACAGCTCCCGCAAAAGTCTTCCGATGCTGGCGCTGAATTGTTCATCGATGCCGGATTCGCTCATCGAAAGCGAGATCTTCGGCCACGAGAAGGGATCCTTCACCGATGCGACGACCTCGAAGCAGGGCCTGGTGGAGATTGCAAATGGCGGGACGTTGTTCCTCGATGAGGTCGGCGAAATCTCGTTGATGGTCCAGCCGAAGCTCTTGCGGTTTCTGCAGACCGGCGAGTACCGGCGTGTTGGGGGGAACAAGAATTTGAATTCCGATGCTCGCATCATTTCTGCCACCAACAAAGACCTGCTGCAGGAGGTTGCCTCCGGCCGGTTCCGTGAAGACCTCCTCTACCGGTTGAATGTCATCACTCTTCATCTTCCGGCGTTGCGTGAGCGGAAGGAGGACATTCCCGTCCTTGTCGGGCACTTCCTGAAAAAGCACGCTCGGATGAAGGGATCAAAACGGGTGGATGAAAAGGCGCTTGAATTGCTGATGAAATACGATTGGCCGGGCAATGTGCGTGAGCTGGAGAATGTCATCGAACGTGCCGCCATTCTTTCCCGGGACGAGGTCATCCATATGGACGATCTGGCACTTCCGATTGGTACGCGCTCGCTCATCGAACCACTGGCCCAGGCGGAACCCGGCACCCCCCGGCTCGGCAGCGCGGTTGCAATGGTCGAGATCGAGAAAGCCCACATCGATGGAGTGTTGAAGTCGGTGAGCTGGAATAAAAACATTGCCGCGAAAATCCTCGGCATCAGCCTGAAGACTCTCTATACGAAGATCCAGCAATACGATCTCACCAAACCCTGAGCAGTTGAACTCCCGAATCCGGGGTCAATGGCATTCGGCGGTCGCTGGTCGTTCTTATTCACTCCCGCTCGATCACCATGATCATCTACTTGCTCCGACACGGAGATTCTGTTGACACACCTGAGGTTCACGACAGCGACCGCCCTCTCAGCGATTTCGGTCAGCGGCAGGCGACGGCGGCAGGAAGGTACCTCGCAAAGGCAAACGCAGAGATCGGGCAGATTTTATGCAGCCCGTTGTTGCGCGCACGACAGACCGCGGAGGCGGTTCAGCGGGAGCTTCCATCGGTCCCGGTCGCGGCGACTGAATTGCTCGCTTCCTCAAGCGACCCCCGGGATATCGTGCACGAACTGCAGAAGAATACGTTCAAAAGCGTCTTGATGGTTGGCCACGAGCCGCACCTGAGCAGGACAATATCGCTTCTACTCTGGGGAGATCCCCGAAGCAGGCTCGAAATGAGAAAATGCAGTCTCGCCTGTGTCTCAGTGCCCGACCCTCTCGAAGAAGGCCGGGGAGTCTTGCAGTGGCTGCTGTCATCAGATCAAACAATGAGAGGATGATTCCTGATTGAACCGCGGCAAGGCAATCTCCCGGGACACCTTGGCATTCGTCCATGGCGCAAGCCGTTTCGAGGTCTCTGTGGAACGGTTATCGCTGGAAAACCTGTTGATTCCGTCGGAGAAAGCTTGTAAGATTCATTTCGAAGACGACCACACCGAGTAAAGAGGAACGCGTTATGGAAATCAAAACCGTCACGATTGAGAAACCCGAAGCCACGAATTTCATCCTGGGCCAGTCCCATTTCATCAAGACTGTCGAAGACATCCACGAGGCGATTGTTCAAACCAATTCGCAAATGAAATTCGGGCTCGGTTTCTGCGAGTCCTCAGGCCCTGCCCTGGTGCGGTACACCGGCAACGAGCCTGCACTCGTTGAGCTCGCAAAACGAAACGCGATGGCGTTGTCATGCGGACACTGTTTCATCGTTTTCATGGAGAATGGATTTCCGGTCAACATCCTCAATGCAATCAAGAACATCCCCGAGGTCTGCAATATCTATTGCGCTACCGCGAATCCGGTTGAGGTTGTTGTTGCGGAGACGGACCAGGGAAGAGGCATTCTGGGCGTAATCGACGGAGTGAAAACGAAGGGAATTGAAACAGAGGCAGACATTAGAACGCGAAAGGAATTCCTGCGAACGATCGGCTACAAACTGTAAAGAACCCGGCAGCTCATGAGCGATACTGTTGAGCCGCCATCACGAACCACGACTATCAACAGAGGCTCCGATGAAATCCTTCCTTCCGATAATTGCCCTTGCGGTCTTGCTTGCCGGCTGTTCGACAAGCCGAACATTTGTAACAGATGAACAAGTGATCGGCCCGTACAGTCCGGCCGTGAAGATCGGCAATTTCCTGTACGTTTCCGGTCAGATCGCGATGAAACCCGGAACGACCGAACTCGCCGGGGATGACATCGAGATCCAGGTGCGCCAGGTGCTCGAAAACATCAAGGCGATCGTGACAAAGGCCGGCTACGAAATGTCGGATGTTGTCCAGTGCACCGTCTACCTGAGGGATATGAACGATTTCGCGAAGATGAATCAGATCTATGGCAGCTATTTCGTCCAGGGACGCTATCCGACGCGGACGACGGTTGAGGTCTCAAATCTCCCCCGGAAGGCGAAAATCGAGATCACGGTGGTTGCCTGCAAGGGACAATAGAGAACGACTAACGACGGAACCGACGTATGAAAACGAAAAGCGTACCAACCCGCCATCGTCCCGTGCACGCTCCCCGCGGCATGAATCTAAGCTGCAAGGGATGGATTCAGGAAGCAGCACTGCGGATGCTCATGAACAATCTCGATCCCGAGGTCGCCGAAAAACCAAGTGAGCTTATTGTGTACGGCGGGACAGGGAAAGCAGCACGCAACTGGACATGCTTTGAATCAATTGTTTCCAGCCTTAGAAGCCTCGAGAACGACGAGACTCTCCTCATTCAGTCTGGAAAGCCGGTTGGGATCTTCAAGTCGCATCCGAACGCACCCCGTGTGCTGATCAGTAATTCGATGCTCGTACCCAAGTGGGCCACATGGGATGAGTTCCGCCGGCTGGAAGCTCTCGGGCTAACGATGTACGGGCAGATGACCGCCGGCAGCTGGATCTACATCGGCACCCAGGGTATTCTCCAGGGCACGTATGAAACATTCGCTGCTTGTGGAACGAGGCATTTTCACGGATCCCTCGCCGGGAAGTTCCTCCTCACAGCCGGACTTGGCGGCATGGGCGGTGCTCAGCCGCTCGCCGCAACAATGAACGGTGCAGCCTGTCTCGTGGTTGAAGTGGACCCCGACCGAATCCGGCGAAGACTCAAGTCGAGTTACCTTGACACGATGTCCGATGACCTCGACGACGCGTTGACTCAAATCCGCGCGGCAAAAGAGAAGAAGCTCCCCCTCTCCGTTGGCTTGCTTGGTAATGCCGCCGAGATTATCCCGAAAATCGCTGAAGGGAAGTTCTTGCCCGACATCGTAACCGATCAAACGTCGGCGCACGACACGCTGAACGGATATGTGCCCGCGGGAATGCCATATGCCAGGGCTCTCGAGCTCCGAAAGAAGAATCCGGAAAAGTACATGGCGCTGGCGAAGGCTTCTATTGTCGAACACGTCAAAGGCCTGTTGAAGCTCCGGAAGAGAGGTTCTATCGTCTTCGATTACGGAAACAACATACGTGGTGAGGCTCAGGCAAACGGTTTGAAGAATGCATTCGACATCCCGGGTTTTGTCCCCGAGTATATCAGACCGTTGTTCTGCGATGGCAAGGGACCGTTCCGATGGGTTGCCCTCTCCGGAGATCCTGAGGACATTTACCGCACTGACCGTGCGATTCTGGAGACCTTCCCCGAAAACAAACAGTTATGCAATTGGATTGAGAAGGCACAGAACCAGGTCGCATTTCAGGGATTGCCCGCACGCATTTGCTGGCTCGGCTACGGCGAACGGGCCAGGATGGGCAGAATCTTTAATGACCTCGTCGCCAATGGCGAAGTGAAGGCGCCTATCGTCATCGGTCGTGACCATCTCGATTGCGGCAGTGTGGCCTCACCGAACCGCGAAACGGAGAAGATGAAAGACGGCAGCGACGCCATTGCCGATTGGCCCATCCTGAATGCGCTCCTCAACACGGCCGGAGGCGCCAGCTGGGTGAGCGTGCATCACGGCGGAGGTGTTGGGATCGGGTTGTCCATTCACGCCGGAATGGTGGTCGTCTGCGATGGATCGAAGGAAGCCGAGGAGCGGCTGCAACGTGTGCTCACCTATGATCCCGGCATGGGGATCTTGCGGCATGCTGATGCAGGGTACGAGCGCGCAATCAAGAACGCCAAATCCTGGAACATTCACGTTCCAATGCTGCAAAAATGACAAGGAGACCTTGAGGGTGAAGTCACGGCCGAAGAAGAGTTCTGTAGCAAACAAGAAACCTACGCCGCGAGTGAAGCGTACAACCGGCGATCTCGAAGCCGCGAGGTCAGCCCTCCAGGAGCAGGAGAAGCGCTATCGCGAACTCGTCGAGAGCGCCACCGACATTATCTACCAAGCCGACTCCCTGGGACGTTTTGTCTATGCAAACCCTATCGCAGTGCAGATGATGGGCTATGCAGAGAAAGAACTTCTCGGAAAGCTCTACCTCGACCTCATTGTTCCTGAATACAGAAAAGAAGCTGAGCGCTTCTACAAACTCCAGAGATTTCAACAAGAGCCCAACACGTACTTCGAATTCCCGGTTCAAACCAAGAGCGGTAGCATCCTCTGGCTCGGGCAGAACCTGCAATTGCTGATGCAGGACGGTGAAGTTGTTGGCTTTCAGGCGGTTGCGCGCGACATCACCAGGCAGCGAGAGGCAGAGGAGGAGCGAGACCGGTTTTTCGACCTCTCCCTTGATCTGCTCTGTATTACAGGAAATGATGGATACTTCAAACGAATAAACTCGGCGTGGCAACGCGTACTTGGTTGCGGTGAGGAAACGTTCCTCAAAGAGCCTTTTCTCAATTTCGTTCACCCCGATGATCAGGCGGAGACTGAGCGACAGTTCAGAACCGCAATCCAGGGTGGCCAGGTCATCGGATTCGAGACACGATTCCGGTGCAAAGACGGATTGTACAAACAGATTGAATGGAGCGCGACACCAGACCGGGCCCGCGGTATCATTTACGCTGTAGGTCGGGACGTCACTGAGCGGAAGCGAACTGAGGAGATCCTGCGCGAAAGCGAAGCACGCTTTCGCACACTTCTCGAAGCCGCTTCACTTGGCCTCATCCTTTGTGACCGGACAGGCCACATCCAACTCGTCAACAGATTGTCGGAGGAACTTTTCGGGTACACCCGTGAGGAGCTGCTACAACTCAACATCGAGGACCTTGTCCCCCCGCGTTTCCGTACCATGCATTCGGCACACAAGGATACCTTTTTTCTGCATCCGAACAATCGGTCGATGGGAACCGGGCTGGAGATTCTCGCACTCCGGAAGGACGGTACTGAGTTCCCCGCCGACATCGCTCTGACGTTTGTTCAGAACAACGATATCCTTGTCATGGCGCTTGTCTCCGACATCACCGAACGCAAGCGTATCCTCGAGGCGATCAGGGAAAGCGAAACCCGCTACCGGATCCTCGCCGAGAACACCACCGATGTCATCTCCCGTCACACGCCGGATGGCAGGTACACGTACGTTTCCCCGGCATGCAAACGAGTCCTGGGGTTTGAGGTCGAGGAATTGGTCGGCCGCTCAGTGTATGACTTCTTCCATCCTGATGACCTGATCAAAGCCCGGCTCTCACCGCGCAAAATCGAGGATCTCCCGGAGACATTCACCCTGGTCTATCGCGCACAAAGGAAGGACGGGCTCTATATCTGGTTCGAGTCGACGAACAGGACAGTACGTGATAAATCCTCAGAGAGAGTAGTTGAAATTGTCGCCGTTTCACGAAATATCACACACCGGAAAGTTGTTGAGGAGAATCTTGCTGAGAGCGAGCGGCGGCTCGAGCAGATCATCGAATCCGTGCGGTCAGGGATCACGCTCAGCGACGAAAAGGGTCATTTCGAAGTCTTCAACACGGCAATGGAGGAGTTGACGGGATATTCCATGTCGGAGACCAACTCAAGCGGCGATTTCTCAAAGCTCCTGTACCCGGATGAAGAGGCTCGTCAGCAGGCGCTCGACGGTTTGAAAATCCTGCTCGAGCAAGGGCACGCACCGGAAGTTGAAACCACCATCCTTACGAAAAGCAGCCAGCGTCGGACGCTGCTCGTCACAACAAATATCGTCACCTTCAAGGGTCGTAAGATGTTTCTCAGCGGATTCAGGGATATCACTGAGCGCAAAAAGGCTGAAGAAGAATTGAAGACGGCGAAGGAGACTGCTGAGGCGGCAACGCGGGCGAAATCCGAGTTCCTGGCGATGATGAGTCATGAGATCCGAACGCCGATGAACAGTGTTATCGGCATGACGGACCTCCTGATTCAGACGCAGCTCACTGATGAACAATACGACTTTGCCGATACAATCCGCTCGAGCGGCGAATCGCTTCTCGCCATCATCAACGATATCCTAGATTTCTCGAAAATAGAATCCGGCAAGATCGAACTGGAGGAGCGACCTGGCGAGCCGAAGGCGTGCATCGAAGAGGTCTTGGACCTCCTTTCTCCTAAGGCTGTGCAAAAGGGTCTCGACCTTCTTTACTGGATCAACCCCCAGGTGCCTCCTTACATTGTTGGGGACATGTTCCGCATCCGCCAGATTTTGATCAACCTCGTTGGCAACGCGATAAAGTTCACGGATCGCGGCGAGGTGCTTATCTCTCTCGATCTGTCGTGGAGACTTGGAGATCAGATGGAGCTTCAGTTCTCTGTGAAAGATTCGGGCATTGGCATACCGCAAGACAAGCTCGACCGGCTCTTCAAAGCCTTCTCTCAGGTGGACTCCTCCACAACGCGGAAATTCGGCGGCACCGGACTGGGTCTGGCAATCTCGATGCGACTCACTCAGCTCATGGGGGGCAGAATCTGGGCTGAAAGCGAACCGGGGAAGGGATCGACCTTTGTCTTCACGATAAAGTCTTCCACGCCTCCCAAGGATCTGATGGTCCCGAAGGTCTTTGTGAGAGGAAAAGTGCCTGAATTGAGCGGGAAGCGGATCCTGGTCGTCGACGACAATCTCACAAATCTCCTGATCCTCCGCATGCAGTGTGAACATTGGGGCTTGTTGCCCCGCACAACGGTTTCACCGGCCGAAGCCATTGAATGGGTCCGCAAAGGTGATCCGTTCGATCTCGCCATTCTGGACATGATGATTCCGGAAATGGATGGTCACCAGCTTGGGAAGGAACTTCGCGTGCTGCGGTCAAGAGAGTCTCTTCCGCTCATACTCCTTACCTCTGCCGGGATGACGTCTGCTGAGCTCGGCTCAGGCGAGCTGTTCGCGGCGACCATCACGAAACCAATCAAGCACGATCAGTTGTTCGACGTCCTCATGGAGGCGATCACCGGAGCGAAACGCCCCCTTGCCAGGACTCAGCCAAAGATCGTCGAGCGCATCAGCGAGAAGCTCGCTCTCTCGGTGCTCGTCGCTGAAGACAATCCAGTGAATCAGAAATTGCTGCGGCGAGTGCTCCAGC
>QYQB01000023.1 GCA_007280275.1 bacterium
AAATCAATATCGTGCACTTTGAGTCCCGCGTTTGACAGGACCTTCGCGATGACATCAGCCGGGGCCGTCGTGAACCATTCGGGTTTTTTTGCCGACGAGCCATAGCCGACAATGCGCGCAAGAGGCTTCACGCCCAGGGCGCCAGCCTTCTCGGAGGACATGAGGGCAAGTGCAGCTCCTCCATCGTTGATCTTTGAAGCGTTTGCCGCCGTCACTGTCCCATCCGGCTGAAATGCCGGCTTGAGTTTTGGCACATTCTCGAAATTCGTCTTGAATGGTTCCTCATCCTGGTCGACGAGGGTTTACCCCTGTTTGCTCTTGATCTTCACGGGAACCACTTCATCCTTGAACCTCCCATCTGTACAGGAGGCTTGGGCTCGCTTGTAGCTGAGGATCGCGAATTCATCCTGCGCTTCCCTCGTAATCGCACACTCCCTGGCACAAAGCTCAGCCGCATTGCCCATATGATAATCGTTGTAGACATCCCACAGGCCATCCTTGATCATCGAATCGATGATCTTTCCATGTCCCATCCGGTAACCATCCCGAGCTTTCTCAAGAAGGTAAGGAGAATTCGACATGCTCTCCATTCCACCAGCAATAATCGTACCGGCATCTCCCAACCTGATCGCCTGTGCCGCAAGCATGACGGCCTTCAGCCCCGACCCGCACATCTTGTTGATTGTCAGACACTCGACAGAATCCGGAAGCCCTGCCAGAAGTGCAGCCTGACGAGCAGGAGCCTGGCCGAGCCCGGCAGCGAGCACGTTTCCCATGATGACTTCCTGCACATCGCTCTTGTTGATTCCCGCTCTTCGTACCGCCTCTTCGACTACGATTGCTCCAAGCGCGGGAGCAGTCACCGACCCAAGCGATCCCATGAACGAGCCAATAGGAGTCCGGCAGGCACTCACGATGACGACATCGTTTGCCATGGTCTACTCTTTCTGCATTGAATGAAATACTAGGAAGGGCTCACACAGCACGCCAACTCCGGGCTCTCATGCCATCTCGCCACGTCGATTGATCAGCTATTCATCGACTTCAAGAATTCTTTGTTAGATTTTGTACCTCTCATCTTCTCCATCAAGAATTCCATTGCATCGACGGGCGTAAGGTCACTGAGCAACTTCCGAAGGATCCAGACCCGGGCGAGTTCATCGGCATCCTGCAGCAGTTCCTCTTTACGTGTACCAGACCGATTGACATCCATCGCCGGGAACACACGCCGGTCGCTCAGTTTCCGGTCGAGCACGATTTCATTGTTGCCGGTACCTTTGAACTCTTCGAAAATCACTTCATCCATTCTGCTTCCAGTTTCGACTAGTGCCGTCGCGATGATCGTCAGGCTTCCCCCCTCTTCGATATTCCTCGCTGCTCCGAAGAAGCGCTTCGGCCGATGCAGCGCATTGGCGTCAACACCGCCTGAAAGGATCTTTCCGCTGTGAGGAATCACGGTATTATGCGCACGGGCAAGCCGCGTAATGCTATCCAGCAGAATGACCACATCCTTCTTCGCTTCGACAAGACGTTTTGCTTTTTCGAGAACCATATCAGACACCTGGACGTGCCTCTCTGGTGGCTCATCAAAGGTAGAACTGACCACCTCAGCACCTACCGTCCGCTCCATGTCGGTTACTTCTTCAGGTCGTTCATCGATGAGCAGCACGATGAGTTTCACTTCGGGGTGATTACGCAGGATGCTGTTGGCAATTTTCTGAAGGAGGATCGTCTTACCGGCTTTTGGCGGCGAAACGATCATACCTCGCTGCCCTTTGCCGATAGGTGCCAGAAGATCCATAATTCTCATCGAATACTCGCCAGGCGCCGTCTCGAGCTTGAGTCGGTTCGTGGGATAGAGGGGGGTCAGGTTGTCGAAAAGAGTGCGTTCCCGAATCACGTCCGGATGGTCATCATTGACAGCCTCCACACGAAGCAAGGCAAAGAATCGCTCTCCCTCTTTTGGGGGTCGCACCTGGCCGCTGACACTATCCCCCGTCCGGAGCCCAAACTTCTTGATCTGTGACGGCGACACATAAATGTCGTCCGGGGACGGAAGGTAGTTGTAGCTCACGGACCGCAGAAAACCATAGCCGTCGGGCAGAACTTCCAGCACACCTTTGCTGAAGGTCAAGCCGTCCTTGGTAGTCTGAGCTTCCAGAATCTTGAAGATAAGTTCCTGTTTTCGGAGATCACTGTATCCTGAAATGTTCAGCTCTTTCGCAATCTGATTCAGTTCAGCGATCTTTTTGGACTTGAGTTCGGTAATGTCCATTGGCATGATAGAACAATCCTATTGATGGAGAGATGGAATTGAAAGACTCTAAGATGAAATCCTCAATCACTCAGCAGAGGACGCATTCCGTTGAAGTATCGAGGGTTGGAAGTAGCGAATTGACGATTTAGAAGTGAATTGGTTGGATGACGGACAGCATGTAGGGAAGAACACCATAGACTTCTGAAGAAATATACCCGATTGAGGCTTAATTGTCAAGCTCTTTTTCGTCCCAGGGCAGCCATTGCTTCACCGACCACGAAATGCGACCCGGTCACAAGAATGGTACCGTTCTGACCTGCAAGTTGGATCGCGATCCTCATGCCTTCCTCCACGCTCAAGGCCGCCACATTCTTGCACTTCTCCCTCTCGAACGCTGCAGCCAGGTCACTCGCCGGTCGGGAGCGTGGTGTGCGCGCAGCTACCGTCACTGCCTGCTCAGCAATCCGCGCTATTTCACGGACCATCGATGAGTAATCCTTGTCCCGAACAACGCCAAACACAACAACGGGCTTCTGCATCTTCAAACGCTTCCACGTTTCAACGAGACTGCGAGTCGCGTCCGCATTGTGTGCCACATCTGCGATAATGAGAGGAACTTCGTGAATGGCTGTCAACCTGCCAGACAGGCCCGACAACTCCTGCACTCTCGAAAGGCCAGTCCGGATAGCATCCTCATTCACGATGAACTTTGAATGTTGCTGCAGCATCTGAACCGTAGCCAGGGCAAGGCCGAGGTTTCGAAGTTGATAGAGGCCCGGCAGCGAAACCAATAGGCGTTTGTAACTCACGTCACCCGACGTGAAGTCAAGAAGCGTCCCTTTGAGAGTTGATTCGCGGATCCTTGTCTTGTATGTCGTTCCCAGAGTGAGTGGTGCGTGTTTCTCCTTACAGGCACTCTTCACCACAGAAAGGATCCGACTGTTCCGTATGCCGGTGATGCACGGGATACCCTCTTTCACAATCCCCGCTTTCTCAAACGCGATCTTCTCCAGCGTGTTGCCGAGCAGCTCCGTATGTTCCAAGCCAACGTTTGTGATGACGGAGGCAAGAGGGCGCAGCACGTTTGTTGAGTCAAGTCGACCTCCAAGGCCGGTCTCGACGATCGCGATGTCAACTTCCTCTTCTGCGAAATAGGCGAATGCGATTGCTGTGGTCGCTTCGAAGAACGTCGGGTGATACTTCTTGATGGAACGACTGAGCCTCGTCGCGAGGTCCACGACTGCTTTCCTGGGAATGGGTCTCCCGTCGATCCTCATCCTCTCCTCAAAATTCAACAGGTGCGGCGACGTGTAGAGCCCGGTCCTGTATCCTGCTGCAGTCAGTATTGCAGCGACCATCGAGGCAGTTGAACCCTTGCCATTTGTCCCGGCAATGTGGACGGAGCGAAACTTCTTGTGAGGATTCTTCAACTCCTTCATGAGCCTGGAGATTCCTTCCAGGCCGAACTTCATACCGAGCCGTTCAAGTTCAAGAAGGAGTTGAATTGATTGGGAATAGGTGAGCAAGGGGCACGACGAGAGATCAAAGCCAGGATTGAATGACAGAAAACTGTATGTTTGATTCCATAGCGCGTACGAGCTGTCCCACATCCGACAGTCCCTGGGTCTCTGCAAACGCCCGCAGTCCATCAGCAACCTTGACGCCAGTCGCCGGATCGATGAAGTTCGCAGTCCCGATCTGCACGGCTGACGCACCGACAAGCAGAAACTCGACCGCATCTTCAGCTGTCATGATCCCACCGATCCCGATGATCGGAATCTTGACCACCTGAGCAACTTCATAGACTTTTGCGAGCGCAATAGGTTTTATAGCTGGTCCCGACAGCCCACCTGTCACGGTGGAGAGCTTTGGCTTCCGAGCGCGAATGTCGACCGCCATCCCGATAAGTGTATTGATCACTGATACTGCATCTGCGCCCGCCTCTTCGACAGCACGTGCAAACTCCGAGATATGAGTGACGTTCGGCGTCAGTTTCATGATGAGTGGTTTCTGAGTCAACGGCCGAAGTCGAGCGGTAATCTGGCGGGTCATGTCACAATTTGTGCCGAAGTTCAGGCCCCCTTCCTTGACGTTCGGACAGGAGATGTTGATCTCGTAGCCGGCAATCCCCTCCTGCTGCTCCAGCAGGTTGAGAACGTCGCAGTATTCCTGAATTGAACTGGCGGCGATGTTGGCGATAATCGCGGTGTTCAGCGTCCTGAGATACGGCAGCTTCTCCTCAATGAATGCATGGACCCCGATGTTCGCCAGCCCGATGGAGTTCAGCATTCCGCTTGGAGTTTCAACAATCCGCCTGGGCGGGTTACCGTCTCTCGGTTTCCAGGATAACGACTTCGTGCAGATCCCCCCCAGCTCATTCACGTCAACGAGGTCTTTGACTTCGTCGCCGTAACCGAACGTCCCGGACGCTACCAGGACCCTGTTCCTGAACTCAACGCCGCGTATAGAGAAGGATTCGATCACAGTTTATCTCAGAATGATATCGTTGCTGTTGAATGTCGGGCCTTCGGTGCACACGAGTGCATATTTCTTTTTACCATCCGCCCGCTCTACCGGGCAGCCCTGACAGATACCCATTCCACAGGCCATGTCGCCCTCCAGCGAGAGCTCGCAATCGACAGAGCTGGCAGAGGCAAGTTCGGAGAGTGCTTTCAACATCTGTGTCGGTCCGCATCCGAAGATCTTATGTCTCTTCGATGGCTTGCCAGACAGATACTTCTTTAACAGATCGACAACCGTGCCTCGGAGTCCTCTGGTACCGTCATCGGTTGCCACATGCACATTCGTCATGTGTCTCTCTGATATCTGACGACCGGTCCGCGCTCCAACAAACGTGACGATTTCCTTCTTCTGCTTGAGCAGGAAGTCCGTGAGAAATGGAAACGGAGCTATTCCCAGGCCACCTCCGACAAGCAGCGCAGTTTCATAATCTCCAGCTATGCCAAAAGGCACTCCGAGTGGTCCGAGCACGTCCAGCGTATCTTCAGTACGTTTCGATGATAGCATCCGCGTTCCGTGACCAATGACGTTGAACATCAGCTCGATCAATTCGCCATCGACCCGTGAGATGCTAAAAGGCCTTCGTAGAAGCGGCACGCAGCCCTCTCCGCATCTAATATTGATAAACTGACCAGGAGCTGACCGATATGCAATCTCCGGAGCCTGCAGAATCAAATTGAAGATTCCATCGACGATTTCGCGTCGATCGACGACCTTGACAATAGTCTGGATTATTGGTGCGTGTTGATTGCTCAAGGCTTCTCGACCTCTTTGTTCTTACGGTTCTTGAGAGAATCAATCCCAGCAGCTGCCTTCCTTTCGATCGGATCCAAATCAATATTCCCCTTCGCCGAATCCGGCTTGGGCGGGCGAATCGCAGGCCTTCCGCCGGTCGTGTCGACCGGAGCTTTCAGCACCGGGGCAACACCAGCCTTCAGACTCGAATCCGGGATGGCCTTCTTCGTCGTGTCAGCCAGAACCTTTTTGCGGGCATCGAGAAGAGACTTCTTGACCGAATCAGCCGCCGGCTGAACCAACGAATCCGCCGGAGGTATGCGACGCTGAGCTGCCAGCCCGTATTTCGTGGTCACATACTTCTGCGACAGAGTCTTATATTGAGAGAGAGCGCTGTCCGGATTTGCGAGATGATTTTCATAGATCCATGCCATGGTGTATCGGCTTTTCGGGGCAAGTGGGGAATCAGCAAAATCCCGAACGATGCGTCCAAGAGAATCGAGGGCTTTTTGATACCGGCCGGCATACATCAACGACTCAGCGACGGCGTAGATGGGCGCAGCAGGATCTTCCTTGGTAAGCGTCGGACGAAATCCAAGCGCAATGCGTGCTTCTTCGGCATACACCGATTTCGGATACCTGTCAGCAATGATCCAGTACAAGTCTTCCTCCTCACCATATCTCCTGTCCGAACTCGACCGCGCGACCTCCGAAAGCACGTACAGTGCACGCGGAGTTTTGACGCTATCCAATCCAAGCTTGAGCGATTGGTTGAGCCAAAAGAACGTCGAATCGGGAACGTCGAGCTCCGAATAAAAAATCTCTCCAAGAAAATATGCGAGCCTCCCAAGTGTCGCCACGACCGTGTCTTTCCTGGGCCTTTGGATCAGCAAGGAAGAAGCTGACGCACGTGTCAAAGTCGTGTCCCGTATTTTCGAACTCCGAACAGTGTCGCGGAGGCTTTTCAGCGTATCGAGCCGGGTGCGAAGGAGCGTCGTGTCCTTCATAACAAGGATCGAGTCCTCTTTTACGAGTGACACAGACGAATCTGTTTTCACAGCCAAGCCAGGCGAGTTTCTTTCCGCGAGCGAGGCAGACGAGTCCTTTTTCACTAGTGGCGCAAGCGGGTCTTTCTTCGCTAGTGAGGAAGACGAGTCCTTTTTCACGAGAGAAGCGGTCGAGTCTTTCTTGATCCACATACTGTCGATGTCAAGGATGAAGTAGATGCTGTCCAGCTTAACAAATTGCTGCTGGAGACGAAAGTAGCTATCGAGCGCTGAAACTTTTTTCGTTGCATCGAGGGTGAGTTCCTGTGCTCCCCCAACCGTTGCATGAGAATATGCCCCCCTCGCACCGACATAGTTACCTATTTCGTACTGGTAGAGTATCCCAAGCTCGAATGCTGCTTTTGCTCCCGCCTCTGTTTTAGAGTTAGTCGTGTCGACGAGACGGTACATGTTGATCGCTTCTTCGAGGTTCCCACTTTGCGAGAATGTGTTCCCTATCTCAAACCGGATTGTGCCTCGGTAGTCAAGGAAACGATAGTCCGATTCGAGTTTTCGTAAGATTGCCAGCGACTGGTCATATCCTTTGCTATGACGATATGCAATCGCCGCCTGAATCTGAGTGCGGTAGAGGGTGTAATCATCCGGAGAATATTTCTGCACACCAAAGTACGCAGGAGCTGCCTTCTCATAGTCCGGAATGGAGAAATAGAGATCTCCGATCTTCATTTGTACAGCGGCCTGCATCGCTCCATCGTCGTAGGTCGCGACTGCCTTCGCGTACTGCTCGACGGCACCGTCGGTGTTCTTCTGCGAAACAGCGATATCTCCAAGTATCATCAGAGCTTCGCCCGCGATCTCCTCTCTCCCGGCATCCACGGCAGTGGCAGAAAGGTCCTGTCCGACGCGCAAAGCATCGTCGAATCGGTTTAGCCTCTGCAGAGTCTTCAACAACCAGAGCTGGCTTTCCAACGCCAAGGGACCGTTTGGGCTCTTCGCCAGGAGCTCAGTGAACTTTCGCTCTGCCTTCAGGAACTCATCCTGGTAGAAATAGGACTTGCCGATGAGAAAAAGAGCATCTTCGACGATGTTGCTTTTCGGATAGAACGAGAGAACATTTGAGCACTTGTCAATCACCACAGTGAATTTTTGCTTCGCCGTAGATCCCGACGCAGACTGGAGATTGGCTCCTGCCGGATTCGCTCTCAAGGAAGACCTCGCAGCCAGGACTTCAGCTTCGGCTTCGTCGAAAAGCCTCTTCGCATTGTAGTAGGCGTTGAAATACGCGATTGTATCGTCATAGCCTTGCGAGAACCACCCACCAATTGAGCTGAAAACCGAACAGCCAGATTGGCTCAGGCTAAGGAGGAGTAGCGAGGCAAGAATTGCAGAGCGGACCGATCGCACGTTTACCATTTCCATCTCCAATATATCAAACCTGGGCGTTGATTGCAAGAGACATCGTCCGTCAGACGGACACCCGCATTAAACCATTCAGCGCCGACGCCGTCTAACGATGTGAACTCAGATCACTGTACTTCATCCCGTTCGGAGACCCCGCTTATGAAAAAGATCATGACACTCGGAGGTTTGGCCCTCCTCGCTCTCAGCCTGACGCTTGCTCAGGACAGAATCAATCCGCCGAATCGAGCTCGCGGCAACGATATCCGCACGCTTCGTCAGCTCAAGCTAACGGACGACCAGCGAAAGAGCATCGGCACCATCCGTTTCGAACTGAGAAAAAAGACCGTGGACCAGCAGGCCCGAATCAAGACTGCCCGACTGGAGTGTGCGGAACTTTTCAAGGCTGCAGAGCCGAACCAATCCGCGATTCAGAAGAAGGTCGCAGAGATCTCACAACTGCAGTCGCAACAACGCCTCTTGTTCATCGACCACTGGTTCGCTGTCAATAAACTGCTGACTCCAGATCAGCAAATCGTATGGAAAAAAGTATCAGGACGACTCTGGGCGGAACAAAAAGCCCGCGCCGTCCGCGGTCAAGCTCAAGAGCTGACGCGCAACCAGCGGAACCCGCGTAGTTTTCTACGGACGCCTGGGGCCATCAGACGCTAGGGCAGGCTCCGATACTACTCACTGGGTCGTGATATCAACACTACCCAGAAACGAGTCCTCCTCGAGAAATGAGCGGGACTCGTTTCATTTCATGCAGACATGCTCGAACACAGGAACACTGGTGGCAGCGGCGCTAACAATTCGACAACACTTCACTCGTAGCAATTTATTTGGGGTTGGTCGGCCGGATGTCGATCTCGCTGACCATCGCACGGTCCGGCAGCATGAGAGCCGCGAGGATCGTGTCAGCAACATCTTGTGGATGAAGTATTTTCTCCGACCTGGAGGGTTCCTTTGGGGTTGTTGAAAAGGATGTATCGACTGAACCGGGACAAATCGTAATGACACGGATATTCTGTTCCCGGACCTCAAGCATAAGCGACCGGGAAAAGCCAATTAGAGCCCATTTCGTAGCGGCATAGCCCGCTCCTCCGACAAACGCATTTCTGCCGGCAAGCGAAGCGACGTTCACAATTGCCCCACTTCTCTGAAGTTCCATGAACTTCATGGCGTGTTGGGTTGACACTACCACCGCCCGCATGTTTACATTCCACATCTGGTCAAGCTCTGCAACGGTCAGATCCCGCACAGGCGCAAATATTCCAATGCCCGCGTTGTTCACGAGAATATCCAACCGCGCATGCCGCGTTCGCACCTCCTCGAACAACTTCCCAACCTGCGCATCTTGGGTGAGATCCGCCTGAACGATTGAGGCTCGACCACCAAGCGACTCGATTTCTTTCTTCGCCTCTTGCAACTCGGAGAGCGTGCGCGAGGTCAGGACAACATTGGCCCCTTCTTTCGCCAGGGTCAACGCGATCGCCCTTCCGATGCCTCTTCCGGCTCCTGTCACAAGTGCCACAGAGTCCTTCAGCTTCATACTCGCAGATCTCCTACCTGGGGTCTTATGACAACGTCCTCCATCATCATCGATGGCGGCTGACAGCTGATCTCATAGAGTGCTTTCGCGATCTCAGCGGGCTTCATCATCTGATGACCATATTGTTCCAGATGCTTTGCATGCCAAATGGGGGTGAAGACTGCACCGGGATAAACGTTAACGATTTTGATGCCTTTGTCTCTCGTCTCTGCCCGCAGGACATTCATCATCGCTTCCGCACCTGCTTTTGATGCAGCATAGACAGATGACCCGGTGTATGTCACCTTCGCGGCGTAGGAAAGGACGTTGATGATTGAGCCTCTCCCCTTCGCCAGCATCTCCGGCAACACTGCTTTCGTCGACAGGAACAAGCCACGAAGGTTTGTATCCATCACTTCATCAAATTGCTCTATGGTCGTGTTGAGGAAATCCTTGAAATATGTGACACCGGCATTATTGATCAGGATGTCGATGCCCCCGAATTTCGACAGGATTGCTCCTGCGGTGGCTTGCACCTGCTCCTCATCCGTAGCATCACATCGAAATACCGTGCATGAACCGGAAGAAGAACCGAGCTGAGATTGCAGCGTCGTCAAGTTCGACATCGTGCGCGCAGTGGCAGCAACAATGTCACCGTGCGAAGCGAACTCTTCCGACAGGGCTCTGCCGATTCCAGAGCTGGCACCTGTGATCCAAACGACCCGTGGCGTTGGCATCTGCTAGGTCTCAAGCTTCCGCTGAATCAGGGTGAGGAATTCAGTTCGCGTCTTTACATCATCCCTGAATGTGCCAAGCATTGCACTGGTTGTCGCGACCGAGTCGTGCTGTTCAACGCCGCGCATCATCATGCAAAGGTGGCGGGCTTCCATCACGACGCCGACACCTTGAGGCTTGAGACGGCTGAAGATTGTATCCGCAATTTGCTGTGTCAACCGCTCCTGCACCTGCAATCGTCTCGCGAAGACCTCAACAACTCTCGGCAGCTTGCTCAATCCAATGATCTTGCCGTTCGGGATGTACGCGATGTGGCATTTGCCGTAAAACGGCACAAGATGATGCTCACACAAACTGAAAAAGTCGATGTCGCGCACAATCACCATCTCACTATAGCGTTCGGTGAAGACCGCCTTGCTGAGCACGGCATTCGCATCTTCGCGATACCCCTTCGTCAGGAACTCGTACATCTTCGCAACACGATCAGGGGTCTTCAGTAATCCTTCGCGCGACGGATCCTCTCCCATCTGAGAAAGTAGTTCCGTTATGACTCTTTGTACGGCTTTATTTTCCCTTGCCTTGGGCATCGTCACTCTCCGCGATATTCGACGACGTTATTCTCAGTTTCGTGAAGACGAATAGAATACAACGTTCCCTCCGTAATCTTTGGCAAGAGCACCTTCCAGAAAGCCCTCGCGATGTTTTCGGCTGTCGGGATGATGCCTTGCATGAAATCGACATCGACGTTCAAGTGCTTGTGATCCACCTTATCAATGATCTCTCGACCGACGATCTCCTTGAGCTTCTTCAAATCGATCACGTACCCGGTTTCTACCCGAGGTTCACCTGCAACTGTCACTTCAACAATGTAGTTGTGCCCGTGCCCATGCTCATTCGCGCACTTGTCGTATATAGCCTCGTTCTCGGCATCCGAAAGCCTGGGGTTGTAAAGACGATGGGCTGCGCTAAACGTAGCCCTGCGAGTCACATAGACCATCGGTCAGCTTCCTTCCTTCATAGTGCCGCCAGCACTTCCTCGGCGTGCCCATCCACCTTCACCTTTGAAAATATCTGAGCAATCTTCCCGTCCTTGTCGATGATATAGGTCGTCCGCTCAATTCCCATGTACTTTCGCCCGTACATCGACTTCTCTTTCCACACGCCGTACGCTTTCAGCACTTCTTTCTTTTCATCACTTAAGAGCGAAAAGGTCAGGTCATACTTCGCCGCAAACTTTGCATGTGAGGAAGCACTATCTGCACTCACGCCTAGAACAATGGCATTCCTTTTCTTAACCGTCGAGGTGTTTTCCTGAAACGAGCATGCTTCCTTTGTGCAACCGGAAGTATTGTCCTTCGGGTAGAAATACAAGACGACTTTTTTCCCTTTGAGATCTTTGAGGGCGAGCGTCTTGCCGTCACCCGTTGAAAGTGTGAACTGTGGCGCCTTATCCCCGATTTTCAACATCGTTGGTTCCCTTCTTGCTTTTCCAATTGTCTTGATAGCAGCCAGCCTTCCCACCGATATCCGACTCAGCCAGCAGAAGGGACTGGTCCCCGTGTCGATCTAAATGCCATTTCGACTACGTGAAAGCTCACGGAATTGTCGATATTGACCGCATCCTGGTGTGGCTCAAGAATTCGACGGTACTTTTGGATCAGCACTCTTTGTAGGACTTGTTACTGAATTGAAGAGAGCGCTTTTGAGATTTCATCATAGTTCGGCTCGACACCCGGGATATCGCTCACCCAAGCATATCGAACCACTCCTCCTTTGTCAAGGACGAATACTGATCTTTTCGCAGCCGAGTACCCAGCGAGTCCGGCAAAGTCCTCAAGGACAATGCCATATGCTTTCACGGCCGACCGGCTATAATCTGAAAGGATCGGGAATTGCAGCTTGTTCTGTGTGGCAAAGGCCTTGTTCGAAAATGGTGCATCGACGCTGATTCCGACGACCTGGGCGTTCAACTCATTGAAGCGGCTCATCGAATCCCGAAGGGTACACATTTCCGTCGTGCAAACACCGGTAAAGGCTCCGGGGAAAAACGCCAGAACGGACTTCTTGCCAAAAAACTCGCTCAGCGAACGGGGTTTTTTGTCTCCGTCCACCAATGTAAAATCAGGAGCTTTGTCTCCCACTCGTACGGCCATAGTTCCTCCAACGTGTTTCTTGGTTATATGATCTGATTTTTTGTTTTTTCACATCCTTTGGTTTCGGCCCGCTCGAGGGCCAAGTCACGTCCGCCTGGAATGCACTCTCCAGCCGCGCGATCGTACCCATTGTTCACGCATTTCATTTCACCATCTGACGGGAGTGATGCCCGATTCATCCACAATCCGGGTGTCCGCAGCAGAGTGAAACGAAGATATCAGGTCTTGCTGAGGCAATAGTTGCAGACCCCATAGAAATCCAGGCGATGCGCCGTAATAGTACCAGGCACCATATCACGCATTCGCTCGTGGAGGTCATTTTGAGGAGGAACTGCGAGGTCCCTCACAACGCCACACTGATTACAAACAAAATGGTAGTGTTGTTCTACGGTCGCGTCGTACCGGTGAAGTCCTTCACCGAAATCGAGTTCGCGAATTTTCGCCTGCGCTGTAAGGATGTGGAGGTTACGATAGACTGTGCCGAGGGATACGTGCGGTATCTGCTGACGAACCTGCTCGTATACCCATTCCGCGGTTGGATGAGAAGTCGTCCGCTTCAGAACCTGGAGGATCCTCTCCCGTTGTCTGCTTCGTTTTGTCCCGAGGGTTTGCATTACGACAGATCACCCTGCATTTGATGCTTAGAATATATCAAAACACCTAGGTATTGTCAAGGTAACCGCATTTCCCTCTCCCCTGCCTGCCCCCCGTCATCGAGACGAGGAGCAACGCCCCTTCAATACAGTTACCAACACCTAGCGGATAGCTTTTGTTCCTCGCAGCCCCCGGCGATTTCTATGTTAGATAATACCCGCATCGCCAGCCACGAACCGTAGAACCCTCGTGGCGACCGGTAAGGAGAGAACCTACGAAGCCCCGCCGGTTCACTGGCGGGGCTTCTGTATGGATCGCGGAAGGGGAGGGATTCGAACCCTCGATACCGCGATGCGGTATTCCGGTTTTCGAGACCGGCCGATTCAACCACTCTCGCACCCTTCCGTGTGGTCGACGAGACAATATACGATTTCGTTTGAAGAAGTTCAAACACGAATGGTCAGGGCAGCACGAGCAGACTTCACTTCTTAGAAGTCGAAAACCCCTTCCTTTGCATGCTCCCCCATGCGTTCTTGCCGCGGAAATAATCCCAAATCCCCTTGGCCCGCCACCACGCAGTCAATTGGCGATAGCCGAAATTTTCCAGAACACCAAAAGAGAGCAGCAGTGCCAGATCACGCGGATTTGGATACCGCTGGAAGGACAACTCTTCGAGCAGCACAGCCCCCACGGAGTACATCACCCCATAGAACAGTGCCACGATAAAGAAGAGAATCCCCAATTGGAGATTGAGCGATCCCATTATCAACAACACTACCATGGCAAGATAGCCGAAAAACTCTATGACGGGACCCAACAATTCCACGAACACGAAGTACGGCATGGCGGCCATGCCTATGACGCCGTATTGTGGATTCAGAAACATCTTCCGATGGATCAGCATGGTATCGAGGAGACCGCGATGCCATCGATTTCTCTGGCGAGAGAGAACTTTGACCGTATCCGGTGCTTCTGTCCAGCACACTGGATCGGGAACAAAGACGATGCGATACGGTTGACGCTTCTCTCTCTTGAACCTGTGCAGCCGAACAATGAGTTCCATGTCCTCCCCCACCGTATCGTGCTTGTAGCCGCCGACCTCGAGTACAGCCGCCCGCTTGAAGAGGCCGAACGCACCGGAAATAATGAGGAGTCC
Organism: bacterium; assembly: GCA_007280275.1. Classification (GTDB taxonomy): domain Bacteria; phylum Bacteroidota; class Ignavibacteria; order UBA10030; family UBA10030; genus UBA9647. The sequence continues at coordinate 14,087 of QYQB01000023.1, forward strand.
GTTGACAGCTTGCCAAGACATGCGTCCCGACAGAAACGCCCGGAAATATTCGATGACTTGAAAGACGGGAATCAACTGATTGGAAAGACCGACCTTAACGACTCTGCCATTGACGACTCCGCACCCGTTCGCTATGCGCACGATTCCGCCGACAGCGATTACGTGCTCGTCCTCAAGGAATGACTTCATGACTTTCTGCAGAGCGTCGTCTTCCAAAATTGAATCCGCGTCGATGCAGCAGACATACTCGTAACGTGCAACGTTTATTCCAACATTGAGCGCGTCCGCCTTCCCGCCATTTTCCTTGTCCACAACAACAAGGTTCTTGTACTCGGGAAGTCTTGACTTGTAAATACCGCGAACCGGCTTTGCCTCGATTCGTGGATTGTACACTTGCCTCGATCGATACATTTCGAACTCGGCAGTGAGTTGCGCCAAGGTCTGGTCCTTGGAGCCATCATTGATTACCACCACTTCGTATTTCCCATAGCCAAGCTTCAGAAGGCTTTTTACGCTTTGAATGACCGTCGCCTCTTCGTTGTAGGCGGGGGCCAGAATAGACACCGGCGGTGTGAGCTCAGACTGAACGATCAGCCGATAGTTGCTGAAGCGATCATGCCTCATGTGGTTGATGATCTCCCGGACGGAGATCGCCAGTAAAACCGTGTA
>QYQB01000247.1 GCA_007280275.1 bacterium
ACGATTGACCCGAGGCCGTAGAGCTCGAACTCATGCTTATTAAAGATGTTGTTGAATAGGACGATCTTCTTCCCCAACCCGATCGTGATATGCATTGCCATGGTAACGCCGGTGACCACAAGGTCGCACTGGTCCACGAGCTCGATGAATTGCTGCAGGGGAAAATGACCGAAGTATTTTGCCTTCGTCGCGCGGGCCAACTTCTGATTTTTTGAATGCTCCTGCTCTCCGCCAAGAAAGACGACTTCGTACCCCTTCTTCCTGAGCGTGCGCGCCAACGAAATCCAGTTCTTGTCATCCCAGAGGCGCGAAGTCCAGCGTCCGCCACAGCCGGTATTGAGTCCCACAACGCGCTTGCGCTTGTTGATCTTCCATGGTGTTGAGGGTTTCTCCGGCCGGTCAAGGACATAGCGCTCTCCGCCGAATGAGAAGCCGCAGATTTCGAATATCTCTTGCGGATAGCTCCTGGTGTTGGCCTGGCTCAGGTCGTCAAAAACTCCGGTCAGATACTTGGATTCTGCGGCACCGTCGATTGGTGAAATGATGCCATCCTTGAGGCGGAACCCTTTCTTGGATGTCGCTGAGATTTGTTCGGCGAGCGCGCACGCCTCGCGATCCTTGTCGAGGTTATACAAAAGGTCGAAGTGCAGCGAGCGAAGCGAGACGATATTCTTCAGCGAGAACCCCAAAGGCTCATCGACAATCGATGGGAGTATCTCCGGCGTGAGTGTGAGCCACCAGATTCTCGCGGAAGGGTGAGTGGCTTTCAGCTTGTGAAGGAGCGGCGTTGTTCGAATGACGTCGCCGATCGCGCCGAGCTTGATGATAAGGATATGCTTGTTGACCGGATCGTAGTGCGGACAGACCTTCCCGGCTTCATCCATGCAGTGGACGCCGAACCGCTTGTGCGGTTTGCACGGAATGTCGCCTCGAAAGAACCGGCAGTCAGTTTTGAGCGTAATCACGTGGGCTTTCCGGATCCTTTACCGTATGATCTCCCGGATGGAGTAGGTCGATTCATCCTGCTGCTGGCGGTTGATCATCTCCCCAAGCAATCCGAACGAAACGAACTGAACGCCTATGATGATAAAGAGGACTCCGAGGAGAAACAGAGGCCGGTTGCTGAGAGAAGTCCGACCGAGGAACCATTCGACTGAAAGATATCCATCGATGAAGACGCCGATGATGAAGGAGATAATTCCCCAGACGCCGAAAAGGTGAAGCGGACGCCGGATGTACCGGGTCGTGAAAAGAACTGTCAGCAGATCGAGGAATCCCCGGGAAAACCTGCCGATGCCGAATTTCGTGTGACCATACTTGCGGGGATGATGATTGACTACCTTTTCACCGACTTTGAAGCCTGCCCAGTGCGCAAGCGCCGGTATGTACCGATGAAGTTCTCCATAGACGATAATCCCCTTGATGACTTCTTTCCGGTACGCCTTCAGTCCGCAATTCATATCGTGAATCGGGATTCCCGTCATCATCGCGGTAACGGAATTAGCGATCCGTGAGGGGATGGTTTTCGACATCGGATCATGCCGTTTCTGTTTCCAGCCGGAGACCAGGTCGTACCCTTGCTGCAGCATCTCGATGAGCGAGGGGATCTCGGCGGGATCATCCTGCAGATCGGCGTCCATCGTGACGACGTACTCCCCCCGGGCCTCGCGAAATCCGACGGATAGCGCAGCCGACTTGCCGAAGTTTCTTCGGAATCGAATCACCTTGACGCGCGGGTCCTTTGCATGAAGCTCTGCAAGAATGGAAAACGACTTGTCTGTGCTTCCGTCGTCAACAAAAATCATCTCAACCGGCTTCGCCAGAGGCTTGGTGGCGGCAAGGATCTGGGCGTAGAGCTCACCGAGGGACTCTTCTTCATCCAGAAGAGGCACAATAATTGAGAGGTACGGAGCCGTTTCGGCGTCCTTCGTTGGGATTTTTGCAGGGGATTTTTGAGTCTTTGCCATGGCAAGAGTGTCAATAAAGATATATCAAAGTAACGGAATTTCGTCCGAAATGCAATCCCGGCTTGGTTTCATTGAAAATTGCACCCGCGTTCTGTATATTGACCCGGTCTCAGCGCACATGCTTCCACCAAAAAAATCCCTCGGACAAAATTTCCTCCGTGACGAGAATGTTGCGCGCAACATTGTCGAGAGCCTGCATCTCCGTTCCGACGATGTTGTCGTTGAGATCGGTCCGGGGCAGGGCGCGCTCACCAAGCACCTGCGCGGGCGATGCGGGCGTCTCATTGCTATCGAGCTTGATGAGCGGGCCGTTGGGATTTTGCAGGAGTTATTCGGCGAGTCGATCGAAGTCGTGCACGCAGATATCCGCACGGTATCTCTTGATCAGTTCTTCCGCAGGAAACAACAGCGCCTCCGCGTCGTTGGGAATATCCCGTACAACATCACCAGCGAGATTCTGTTCTGGCTTTTCGATCAGCACGGCGTCATCGAGGATGCGACGCTGATGGTGCAGCTTGAGGTCGCCCGGCGGTTTGTGGCACCAATCGGGACCAAGGATTATGGTATCCTGGCCGTTTCTGTCCGGTACTACACCGAGCCCGAACTCCTTTTCAAAGTTTCAAGGAACTCGTTCTACCCGAAGCCCGGAGTGGATTCAGCCATTGTGCGACTGGGATTCCGGCAGCGCCTCGCCGAGTGCGATCGTGAGCTTCTGACCGCCATCATCCGATCGACGTTTGGGAAACGGCGGAAAACGCTGAGAAACGGGCTCCGGTATATGGGGTTCCCTGATGGGCAACTTGACTCACTCTCTTTTGATCTGACAAGAAGGCCGGAACAGCTCTCTCTCGATGAGTTTCTGGAGCTCACTCAGCTTCTATATCCGTTCCGAAGCCTTGTCGGCAAGGGGGCATTCGCTCTCCCGGGGGCGGGATCGAAACGAACAGATTGAAGGCCGACGATGCGTCTCCTTGGTCACTCAACCGAATAATCCTGTGTGCTGAATGAATGCTCGCAAGCTTCTCTCTCTGCTTTCACCTGCTGACTTCGTTTCAATTGTCTTTCTCCTCTTTCTGATTGCTCTGAATCTGATCTTCTTCGCGCGTGTGCCCCAATGGCTTGAACTTGTCGCAATCGACGCGGCGGTCATTGTTGTCGTGTTATTCCTGGCCTGGGGGGCGGAAGAGAAAAAGACCCGGCTTCTCATAGGACTACACCGATGGTACTGCTACCTCATCATTTTCTTTATCTTCAAAGAGTTGTACCTGATGGTTCATCCCATCCACCCCACAGACTATGATCAGGTTCTCATTGCCATTGACCGTTGGGTGTTCGGCGTCAATCCCACACAATGGATAGCGCAGTTTGCTCATCCGGTGGTGACGGAAATCCTGCAGATAGCGTATTTTTCGTACTACATTCTTTTCATCATTCTCGGCGTTGAGCTGTACCGGCGTTATGCGATCGAGGATTTTGACAAGGCGGCATTCATGATCGTCTATGGCTTCTACCTGTCGTATCTCGGATACTTCTCGCTGCCGGGAGTTGGGCCGCGCTTCACGCTCCACGATTTCTCCCTCCTGGAGACAGAACTTCCGGGTGTCTTCCTGACGAACGCCCTTCGCGCGATCATCAATGCGGGAGAATCAATCCCACAGATCCGCGATCATGCGATAGACCTTGCTCAACGCGATGTGTTTCCGAGTGGACACACGCAACTGACGATGATCGTCATCGCGCTCGGGTTTCGCTATAAGCTGAAGACGCGTTGGGTTCTGCTCACGTTGGGGAGCCTGCTCGTTCTGGCGACAGTGTATCTTCGCTATCATTATGTTGTTGATCTGGTTGCGGGAGCACTTCTTGCCTGGTTCACCTTCTGGACCGGAGACAAGCTGGAGGTGTGGTGGCGTGGGATCAAACGTCACCCCGGTGGAGAAGAAAAGTTGACTTGAAACTCAACCCAAAATCCCCTATGTTTTTGCAGTGAGTTTCTTGTCTTCGATGAAGAGGAGTGTGGTGAGTCGGTATGACACAAGAACAAATCTTGAAAGAGCTCGAGTCGCTTGCCGATAGCAGCGGAATTGCAGTCCGCTATGAGAAGGGGGACTTCGAAGGAGGCTTCTGCGTGCTCAAGGCAGAGCGGCTGATCGTTGTCAACAAGAAGCTTGCGGCGTCCAAGAAGGCTTCCGTTCTTGCTCAGGGTGTTGCTGAAATCGGCATCGAAAATCGCTATCTCAAGCCCGCGATCCGGGAGTTCATTGAGGAAGAGCTTGCAAGGGTTGTGCGCTCATAGCGTTGCTACCAGCTCCGGGTCTCACGTTCGCCAATCCGCCGTCCCCGTGAGAAAGGCCGAAAGCACTCTGCAAGACTTTCCGAATTCATCCATGATTTCCTCGTGATCGCGTCATTCGCCATAACCGGGCAATCATAACGTGGAATACACTCTTCTCCTCAAAGGCGTCATCATTGGCTTCGCGCTCGCCTTGCCGATCGGACCGATCGGCATACTCTGCATCCGGAAGACGGCCACGGAGGGGCATTTCTCCGGAATGGTGGTGGGCTTTGGAGCCGCCACCGCCGATGCCGTCTATGGGTTCATCGCAGCATTCGGCTTAACGGTGATTTCGGATGCCCTTCTCGAAAAGCAGATGTGGTTCCGCCTGATCGGAGGAGCGTTTCTCTGCTACCTGGGAATCAAGACTTTTCTGGCGAAGCCGGCGGAGAATTCGGAGGGGACAAATGGAAAAGGACTTCTCGGATCGTACGTCTCCACCTTCCTGCTGACGCTCACAAATCCTCTTTCGATCATCGCTTTCATCGGTGTCTTTGCAGGGTTCGGGCTTCGCAACACAGATTTGAGCGCTGGATCTGCGGCGACTCTTATCGCTGGCGTCTTTCTCGGATCGTCGCTCTGGTTCTTCCTGCTGAGCTATGGCATTACACTTTTCCGGGAGAAGATTAACGCCACAGGGCTGGGGTGGGTCAATCGGATTTCCGGTTTACTAATTATCATGTTCGGCCTCATTGCCATCGCCAGCTTCTACTAGCCGGGGATTCTGTGCGTCGTCCGTTGTGAATTCCCGTACTCGTCCTCTTCAATCAACGATCTCGGCAAGGACATCGTCCCTGGGAGTGGGTTGACATGGAAAAACTCAAGAAGCTTCTTCCGTTCCTGCTTATTCTTGTACTCTCCTCGCTTGTCATCGTCGAGTTCTTTCCCCGCGCTCACACCTATGGCGGTCTTCGCCTCCCGCTCGATGCACAAGAGATTGAGCTGCGTTCCCGTGAATTGATCGTCCGCTTGGGAATCAGCCCGGAGGGGTTGACACCGCAGGCTCAGCTCAAATACGATCAAGCCCTCTTCCGTGAAGTGGAGCAGCGGTACGGAGTTGAGAGGTCGAACGAAATAGTTCAAAGCAGAATCCCGGTGCATCACTGGGACGTGACGTGGAGAAAAGCGTCTGCGCTTTCGATTGCGATGAATCAGAGTGAAGACCCCTCCAAACAGGGGGACCGGGTGGCTGAGATCATCCGCGGAAATATCTTCATGCAGCTCGGTACGGATGGACGGTTACTGGAGTTCGAGCGGAAAATCCCTGACAGTGTTTCTCTTCCCGGCGTGACCCTGGCAGAGGCAAGGGTGCTTGCCACTGCCTTCCTGCGCGAGTACGGAGCTCCGGCCGTCATGCTTCCCGAAACTTCTCAACCTGCTTCGGAGAAGCGCATTGAACAGAAGAAGCGGATCGACTATGAATTTGTCTGGAACAGCAGATCTCCGGAACTTGACAACCCGATGAGTATCACGGTCCTGGTTGTCGGCCCGGGCGTTGGCCACTTCCAGGTTCGGGTCGAAGTGCCGGAGCAGTACAAGAAATCCGATATCGAAACCGCATCCCAGGTGATGATTCCGATCGTGTATTCCCTCGTTGTGATCATCATGATTATCGTGGCGTTCCGGCGGTTTCGTTCGTTCGAACTCGGCTTCCGCCTTGGGGCGATCATCGGCGTCATTGGTGCCCTGGCTCTGGGAGTTGAGATTTTTCTGACGATGCGGGGTGACAAGGGGTGGGAAATTCTCATCCCGCTCATTCTTGGCCCGGTGTTTTATGGCGGCGGTTTGGTCGTGGTCTGGGCAGTCGGCGAATCTGTGGCGCGCGAGTCTTGGAAGGAAAAGCTGATTTCATTGGACCTTGTTTCCAAAGGTTACATGGTTCATTCCAGGGTAGGGGAAAGCATCGTGCGTGGAGTGACACTGGGGTTCGCGGGATTCGCGCTCACATTGCTCCTCACATTCCTTGCCGGGACGATCACGCATACCTGGTTCAACCGCATTGATGATTCGGCAATCGAGAGTTTTGGCACCTTCGCATCATGGGTGTACGTGCTCGGTATTGGATTGAGCGCAAACGCATACAAGCTTGCCATCATTATCTTGTTCGCTGTTTCGTTTCTCCGACGCAGATTCTCGTCGGCAATTCCTGTCATCGGGCTCGGCGCTCTCATCATTGCCCTGACGTCGCGTGGAGATCTTTCCCCGGTGTGGCTCGGAGTGCTGATACAGGTCTTGGTGGGAGCCGTTTCGGTCTGGGCATTCTATCGATATGATGCGCTTGCAGCATTTCTCTGCCTGTATACCCTCTCGGCACTTCATGGTGCGGGCGGTCTACTCGTGGCTGGAAATCCGACCTATACGCAATCAGGACTTGTTATCGTCGCCGTTCTTGTGCTGCTCGTGGCCGGAGGGTTGGCGAGCCAGATGCGGAAACGGGAAGTCACAGATTTCGACGATATCATGCCCGCGTTCGCGAAGCACATAACCGAGCGCCAGCGGCTGCAACAGGAGCTTGAGATCGCCAGGAACGTGCAGATGAGTTTCCTGCCCAAATCCAACCCGAATATGGCGGAGTTTGACATTGCATCCCGTTGTGCACCCGCACTCGAAGTCGGCGGCGACTACTATGATTTCATGGATCTTCCCGATAAGCGCCTTGGCGTGGTCGTAGGAGATGTCTCGGGGAAGGGGACGCAGGCCGCGTTCTTCATGACGCTCACGAAGGGATTTGTGCATGCCCTCGCCGAAGTGTCCGGCTCGCCATCCACAGTCCTCACGCAGGTCAACAAACTCTTCTATGAAAATGTTGACCGTGGTGTGTTCATCAGCATGGTGTATGGGATTTTCGATACGAACCAACACGTGTTAACGTTGGCGCGCGCCGGTCATAATCCTGTCATTATGCGAAAAACGTTGGCAAATCAGGTTCAAGTCGTCAACCCGATGGGTCTGGCGCTTGGCCTCGATCCTGGGCCGACCTTCGCCAAATCACTTCACGAGGTCTCGATCCCTTTCCAATCAGGAGACCTTTTCGTATTCTATACGGACGGCTTCCCCGAAGCGATGAACAAGACGATGGAAGAATTCGGCGAGGAGCGACTCTGTCAGACCGCGTTCTCTTATACACATCTGAC
>QYQB01000328.1 GCA_007280275.1 bacterium
ATTCAACGCCATACGTTCTACAAACATATCGGACTGTATGTCTACCGAAGGGATTTCCTCCTGAGCTACGCCGCGATGCCCGAGTCGGGCCTCGAGCGGGCGGAGAGACTGGAACAACTCAGGATCCTGGAGCGAGGGTACAGGATCAAGGTTGGCATTACTCAGCACGATAGCGTCCCGATCGACACTCCGGATGACGTGAGGCGTGTAATTGACATCTTACAAACCAAACGATAGAACATTCATTTTTCCAGAGTGAATCAAGCCATGCCAAGAAATCACGTCAAACACATCTTTGTCACCGGGGGTGTGGTGTCCTCGCTGGGAAAGGGGATTGCCGCTGCCTCACTTGGGCTCCTGTTGAAATCGCGCGGACTGAGGGTCACTATTCAAAAATTCGATCCGTACATCAACGTCGATCCCGGAACGATGAACCCGTTCCAGCACGGCGAGGTGTATGTCACCGACGACGGCGCAGAGACGGATCTCGATCTCGGCCACTACGAGCGCTTTCTCGATGTGAGTACGACCCGTCAGAACAATGCGACGACGGGTCAGATCTATTACGAGGTCATCTCGAAGGAACGAAGAGGCGACTACCTGGGGGCGACCGTCCAGGTCATCCCCCACATCACCGACGAGATCAAAAGGCGCATCGCCGCGCTCGGAGCAACCGGCAAGTACGATGTGATTATTTCTGAAGTCGGCGGAACAGTCGGTGATATCGAGAGCCTCCCGTTCCTTGAGGCGATCCGCCAGTTTACGCTCAAGGTCGGTCATCGCAATGCAATGAACATCCACGTCACCCTGGTCCCGTACATCAAGTCTGCCGGCGAGCTGAAGACGAAGCCGACGCAGCACAGCGTCAAGACGCTGCTCGAGATCGGGGTCCAACCGGATATTCTGATCTGCCGCTCGGAGAAGCACCTTAGCCGTGAAGTGAGGGAGAAGATCGCCCTCTTCTGCAATGTCGGACCGGATGCAGTCATCGAAGGCCGCGACGCGCAGTCGATCTACGAGGTACCTCTGATGTTCGAGCGGGAGCGGCTTCCTGAAATTGTGATCGAGAAGCTCAATTTGAAATGCGGCAGGCCGGATCTGCGGCGCTGGACGCGGTTTGTGAATCGCATCAAGCAACCGAAGGGGAAGGTGACGATTGCAGTCTGCGGGAAATACACCGACCTCCTGGACGCTTACAAGAGCATTACCGAGGCATTCGTGCATGCCGGAGCGGAGAACGATGTTGTCGTCGAAGTGCGCTGGGTGAAGGCAGAGGATATTGAACATTCCGGCCCCGAGCGATACCTGAAAGACGTCGGCGGGTTGCTCGTACCGGGAGGGTTCGGCGAGCGGGGGGTTGAAGGGAAAATCGAGGCGATCCGCTACGTACGTGAACACAACATCCCATTCCTCGGCATCTGCCTTGGACTGCAGTGTGCAGTAATTGAGTTCGCCCGCAACGTGTGCGGTTTGAGGGGGGCAAACAGTGCAGAGTTCAAGAAGACGAAAAACAATGTCATCGACCTCATGATGGATCAAAAAGGGGTGAAAAACATGGGAGGCACGATGAGGCTGGGGGCATACCCGTGCATCGTCGCGAAAGGGACGAAGGCGCACAAGGCGTATCGTAAGGATCTCATCTCCGAACGGCACCGGCACCGCTACGAAGTCAACAACAAGTTCCGCAAGAAACTGGCAGAAGGGGGCATGCTCTTCAGCGGAGTCTCCCCTGATAATTCACTTGTGGAGATCATAGAACTCTCCGATCACCCGTGGTTTGTTGCAGGACAGTTTCATCCCGAGCTGAAGTCACGTGCCATCAACCCCCATCCGCTCTTTCGGGATTTTGTGAAAGCGGCAAAAGAGTATGTTGAGTAACCGGGCGCCGATATCCCCTATGTCCCCGATCTCAAGGAGAACCGAGACGATGGTTCGTCAAACCCTCATTCTGGTGCTTCCTTTGCTCCTGCTGGTTGGGTGTACCGCCTCGTCGAGACTTCAGTCAACCCTGGGGAACAAATACGAGTATTCGATCTCAATGTTTGCACCGACAAAGTCTAAGGACATGCTCTTTCGTGATGACCAGCTCATCATACAGTTCCGGATGGACAACCCGGGTATCCGGTTTCAGATTCAGAATATCTCTCCCACGGACATGCGGATTGACTGGGCACATACATCAATCGGAATCCACAATGCATATTCCCCCGTCCGGAACATATCGACGATCTACGATACGACAGCGAAGACACCTCCCGGCCAGCTCGTTCCGCCGCTCGGAGTTATCCGTGATGCGATTCTCCCGCGGGGGAACACATATTTTGACGGTGTCCAGTGGCGCGTTGACGACCTTCTTCCGACAACAGATGCAAATTCGCGTGCGATGAAGAATAATATCATGGGACAGGTGGGGAGTTCAATTGATGTCGTTCTCCCTTTGGAATTCGGATCAGGTGTTCGCACGTACCAATTCACTTTTTCAGTCGATTCGGTTCGACAGGTGGCCTGGAACGATTATGGCCCGGCCGGCTGGCTCCCCCCTCAGCCCCCAGTACGCAAACTGCACCAGAGTGTGGAGGATTGGGTGACCGCTGCCATTCTCGCGACTGGTTTCCTTGTCGTCCTGCGCTACGTGACGGCGGCCAAGAAAACTCCGGTGGTCGAATGATGGTCCACAGCACATTGTTGTTGAAGCTCCGCCTTGGTGTCGTGATTCTATCTCTGCTTGCCGCTTGTTTCGTCATCAACGCTTGCAGAAGCTCGAGGGAGGCGGCGAACCCCGACGAGGGTTTCTTTGAGCCGTTGAAGTCGATCGAACGGCCGGTAGTTCCGAAGCCATCAAAAGCCGGCGATGCCGTGAAGTCTCCTGCTGGGGGGCAGAAGGCCGACTCTCTCCTTTCAAGTCAGAAAGACCAGGCACGACGCATCGGAGCGCTCTCGGAGCAATTGCAGCTTCTCGAAACATCCCGGCGTGGGGCGCGACCTGATTCCTCAAAGGAAATGAAGGCACCCTCAGCCCAACTCTCAAAGCAGGATGTACTGCCTGCTTCGCCTGCCTACGAGGAAGTCCTCCAACACTACAACGCGGGTCGTTACAAGGTGGCGGTCGAAGGATTTCAGGAATTGCTGCGGCGCGGAGGCCCAAAGGACGCGGAAGACCGGTATCTCTACATGCTTGGCGCGAGCCAATACCATTTGAGGCAGTTTGATCTTGCTGCTTCTTCTTTGAAGCGGGTGGTGGACTGGAAGGGATCAAAAATGAAAGCGGACGCGTACTTCGTGCTTGGACAAGTCTACAAGCAGTTTGGGGCGAGCCGTCAGGCAAGGAGCATGTTTGAGGCCGTGCTTAAGGAATCACCGGGAGACGATCTGGCAGCAGCAGCTCGCCAGGAGCTCAAGGAGCTTGCATCAAAGAAGTAACGTGGTTATTCCGGGGTCCTCGTATCACGGGAGCATCTGTACATTGGAAGTCCCGCCGAAGCATTCCTTCAGCGGGACTCTTTTTTTTCTGCACGGGTACTCGGGTTCAGAACCGCGGCATTCAGGATGTCTTTTTCTTCTTGGGAGATGAAGTCCGCTTGGGGGGAGCGGGTGGTTCGATCTCTGATTCAAGCTGATTGATCTTTGCCTCCAGGTTCGCAACGGACGTCGAGAGCGAGCTTAAGACTCTTTCTTCCAGGTCCTTGCGTTGTCGCTGTGCCTGGATGAGTGCTCCGAACAACATCATAGTTGCTATGATCATCACACCCAGCATCACATAGATCCAGATCACCTTCGAGCCGAGATCCTGCCGCAGCAATTCTGCGTTGTAGACGACGACAAACTGCAGACTGTCAACTCGCTTCGCGACGTCGTTGACGGTTGAGAGTCTTGCCCTGCTGACAGAGTCCTCCTGAGCCGGCTTGGTGCGGCTGGTTCCGCCACCTTGGGCAAACAAGGCCGACGTGTTGCCCATTGCGGGAATGGACACCGACACGAGAAGAATCAGCAATATCCAGATCTGCCATCTTGGGGTACCGGTACTCATGTGATCCTCGCGTGCAATGGGAAAAGTTCGGTGCTGTTGACTCGCTGGCACTTGAAATTAGAGATATGGCAGTGGAAAGTCAACCCCCAATTTCCGGTCTCGGGGAGCATTGAATTTCATTCGGTCTTTGGCTATCTTTTGGCCGCAACCGAGTCCTCACCTGAACATCTCTTTCCTATGAGGCATCCCCATGCGTGTACTCCTTCTCTTTTTCATCATCCTTCTTGCCGTCTCTGCGATGAGCCAAACACAAGTCGCTGACGTCATCTTTGTCAATGGGAAGATCTGGACGGTTGACAAGGCAAAGCCGAGCGCTGAAGCTGTGGCCGTTCTGGATGGCCGGATTCTCTCCGTCGGCTCGGGCAGCGAAATTAGGAAACTCGCGGGAGCTCAGACCAGGATTGTCGATCTCAAGGGAAAGCGCATGCTCCCCGGGTTCATCGACAACCATACGCATTTCATGAGTGGTGGATTCCAGCTTCAGAGCGTGGACCTGCGCAACGCGAAGAGTGAGGCAGAATTCGCAGCGTTGATCGAAGCGCGAGCAGACAAGTACGCCACTCGCTGGATAACGGGGGGCGATTGGGATCATGACAACTGGCCGGGCGGCAATCTTCCGACCAAAGAACTGATCGACGGCGCCACAGCCCGGACTCCGGTGTTTGTCAATCGGTACGATGGTCACATGGCCCTCGCGAATTCCTATGTGTTGAAACTTGCAGGCATCGACAAGAATACGCCCGACCCGCAGGGAGGGACGATCGTACACGACAAAAAGACCGGAGAACCGACCGGAGTGTTGAAGGATGCCGCGATGAACCTAGTGTACAGACATGTTCCCGATCCGAGTGAAGCAGAGATGCTGGAAGCCGCGAAGCTGGCCCTTGCCGAGGCACGAAAATTTGGCGTGACCAGCATCCAGGATGTCTCGTCGGGGAATGACGTCCGGGTGTACCAGATCCTGAGGGACGCAGGAGAATTGACGGCGCGATTCCATTGCAGGATACCACTGAGCCAGTGGGGAAATTTCGCCGCCGTCGGAATCAAAGTTCCGTTTGGCGACGATTGGGTGCGTGTTGGTTCCATGAAAGAGTTCGCTGACGGGTCGCTCGGTTCGTCGACAGCGCTCTTCTTTCAACCGTTCACTTCGGATCCCGGCACCTGCGGCCTGGCAATGGATGTCGTTCTTGATGGCCGGCTTGAGAAGTGGGGGATGGGGGCAGACCGGGCCGGACTTCAACTCTCGATACACGCCATCGGAGACAGCGCGAACAGCCTGGTGCTGGACCTGTTCGAAAAAATCACGAAAGCAAATCCAAAATGGGACAGGAGATTTCGCAACGAACACGCCCAGCATATCGCTCCGAAAGATTTTGAGCGCTTCGCTACACTCGGTGTCATCGCGTCTGTCCAACCGTACCACGCTATCGACGATGGCCGTTGGGCGGAGAAGCGCATCGGACATGAGCGTTGCAAGACGACGTATCCGTTCCGGACATTTCTTGACAGCGGTGTGAAGATGTGCTTCGGCAGCGACTGGACCGTCGGTCCGTTGAGCCCGATCCTCGGAATCTATGCTGCCGTGACCCGTCGGACGACAGACGGAGCCAACCCCAACGGGTGGTTCCCAGAACAGAAAATCACCGTGCAGGAAGCGATCGAAGCCTACACCATCAACTGTGCCTATGCAGCATTTGAGGAACGTGAGAAAGGATCGATCACGCCGGGAAAGCTGGCGGACCTCGTGGTCCTGACAGACGACATCCTCACGATCGATCCTGTAAGGATCGAACAGGCGGGAGTCGAACTGACAGTCGTCGGCGGCAAGATCGTGTACTCAAAATAACTTCACAAACCTTTCGTCTGACAAGTCATCCCGCAAATTCCGAAGCATGCAACTTCTTGAAATAGCAAAGCGGTTCCGAAAGGGAATCGCTCTCGCGCTCTCTCTGGTTGTCATCGAACACGTTGCGTGGGTCATCGAGCCCGCCGTGTTCGGAAAGGTAATCGACGCTCTCATCGAGAGGGCGGGGAGTGAAGGTCCAGTCCTCGACTCTCTTAACGTTGCGCCGCTGTTCCTGTGGGTCCTGGTCTTCGCCATCAATTCCGGAACAGGCGTGGTGCGACGCGTTGTCGATGAGCGAATCTACCTGCGGATCTATTCGCATCTTGCCATGGGCATCGCTTCGGGCGGAAAGAAGAAGCAATACACCGTCTCGAAAACCGTCGCCCTGACCCAACTTTCCGAACAGTACATCTCGTTCCTCCAGTACCGGATGCCAGAAATCATCGATCAGCTCATTTCAATAACAGGTGCCGTCATCGCACTCGCGATGTTCGATTGGCGCATCTCCTTCGCCTGCCTGACGATTATTCTCCCGCTGGGCTACATCACGGGGGTTTACACCCGACGAGTGAGCGCGCTCCAAAAGGAGTATCACGACAATTTCGAAACCACGTTCGACGTCTTCGCCACGCAGAGCACGGATGAGGTGAAAGCATACTACGCAAAGGTGATCGCTCTCAAACAACGCATTGCCAACTGGGGAGCGCTGAACTTCGGCGTCATGAGACTGGCGCTCCTGATTATTTTCGTCGCGGTGCTGTTCATTTCCATCGACCTCGACAACTTCAGTACAGGCGCCATCTACTCTATCGTCGCCTACATCTGGACGTTCATCACCACATCCGAGTACATCCCGGAGCTTATGGAGAGCGGGACGTCCCTCCGTGACATCTCCCGGCGGCTCAAGGAAAGTGAGGCATGAGGTCTTGTGCCATGCCTCCTCCGACCCAACGAATGCTTCGCGCGGAGGGACGAGCCGGGTATCGTTGTTTCCTGCCAGACAAAGAATGACTATATTCACGCCAGGCGAATGAGATCAGCGTGAACCGAACTCCGACCACACCCGACATCAAGGGCCGTCCCCGCACCGAATCACCGATGCAGTATGTCAAAGGCATCGGGCCGAAGCGCGCGACCGCCCTCGAGATCGCCAGCATCCGCTCCATCCGGGACCTCCTGTACAATTTTCCTTTTGACTACCTCGATCGAAGCAGGATCGTCCACATCAGGGACCTGAAGAAGTTCGTCGACGCTGAGGAGCCTGTGACGGTCATTGGTCAGGTGTACCGCCAGGAACTTCGCCGTTCGCGACGATCGCACCAGCTGGTGTTCTTGCTGACACTGGAGGATGAGACGGGACACCTTCCGTGTGTATGGTTCAAAGGCGTGCAATGGTTCAAGGACGCATTTGAGCCTGGGGAACTGCTCGCGGTTTCAGCGTACCCCGGCTTCTACAAACTCGGCCGCATCCAGTTCACGCATCCGGAGTTCGATCGTCTGAAGGGAGCGGAGGAAGAAGATGAGCCGGACTGGGGGAAGCTCTTCAACACGGGGGCAATCATCCCGAAGTACAGCTCGACGGCTGACCTCACGAAGGTAGGACTTGACAGCCGGGGATTTCGTCGCATTGTTCGCAACGCGCTGAAGAGCCACCTTCATTCGGTGGAAGAAACCCTTCCTGATGAAATTCGCTCACGCGCAGATCTCCTTGGTTGCCGGGCAGCACTTGAGCAGATTCACTTTCCTGCGCGGCCGGAGGATCTCGCCGCGGCCCGCAGGCGATTGAAATTCGATGAACTCTTCTTTCTCCAGCTCATGCTGGCGTACCGCAAGCGGCGCCTCGGCCAGGAAAAGAAAGGGATCACGTATACCATCGAGAGCGAACTTGCCCGCACGCTGGCGGCCTCATTGCCGTTCGAGTTGACGAAAGCGCAGCGCCGGGTCCTGAATGAGATTGCCGATGACATGCGTTCATCAAAACCGATGAACCGCTTATTGCAGGGGGATGTCGGCAGCGGGAAGACGATCGTAGCGCTTTTCGCCATGCTGGTCGCAGTCGAGAACGGATACCAGGTAGCGATGATGGCCCCGACAGAAATACTGGCAGAACAGCATTTCCGTACGCTCGAGGGCTACGTGAACAAACTGCCGGTGACGATGCGTCTCCTCATCGGGGGGCAAAAGAAGAAGTTGCGCGAGGACATCCGCGAAGACATCCAGAGCGGGCGGGCACAGATCGTTGTGGGGACGCATGCAATCCTGGAAGAAAACATCAAGTTTGCTCGTCTTGGTTTCGTAGTCATCGATGAGCAGCACCGTTTCGGAGTTCTTCAGCGCGCGACGCTCCGCGAGAAAGGACTCAATCCTGACGTTCTCGTCATGACGGCAACGCCGATCCCGCGGACTCTGTCCTTGACGGTCTATGGAGATCTCGACGTCTCTGTCATCGACGAGATGCCGGCAAATCGCAAACCCATTAAGACCGGCGTGCGATTGGAGGACCAGAAGCAGAAGGTGTACCAGTTTGTGAGCGAGGAGATTCGGCATGGCCGGCAGGCGTACATCGTTTTTCCTCTCATCGAGGAGTCGGAGAAAGTCGATCTGAAGGCGGCGACCGCGGAGTTTGAGCGCCTCCGGACCGAGGTCTTTCCCGAGCACTCGCTCGGCCTGCTTCACGGACGGATGAAGTCCGAAGAGAAGGACGAGATCATGATGAAGTTTAAGGCCCGGGAGATCCAGATTCTGGTTTCCACGACTGTGATTGAGGTCGGTATCGATGTTCCCAATGCGACCATCATGATCATTGAGAATGCGGAACGATTTGGATTGTCACAGCTCCATCAGCTCCGCGGCCGGGTGGGGAGGGGGGCCGATCAGTCGTACTGTATCCTCATCGCGAACTACGGTTGGTTTGACGCTCACCGGAAGGGGCTCGAGGCCGGCGAGCTGAAAAGGGAAAAGATGCACGCTCAGACCCGGTTGGAGACAATGGTCGAGACAGCGGACGGCTTCAAGATAGCGGAAGTCGACCTGAGACTCAGGGGCCCGGGGGAGATTTTTGGAATCCGGCAGAGCGGTGTGCCGGAATTCCGGATCGCCAACCTCGTCGAGGACGGGGAACTCATCGCAATTGCCAGAAAAGAGGCGTTTCTCCTGGTCGAGCGGGACCCCCAGCTGCGGTCTCCATCCCATCGACAACTGCGGAAGCACTTCGAAGACCAATACAAGGATGCCCTCGAGTTGGGCAACGTCGGTTGACCGGCTCCTCCTACCTTCTTCTTGTCCGAACGACTCTGTCCCGATCAACGCCCCTCCGTCGATCATCGAGTTGACCTCGCGTCGACTCAGCGATCGACATGGACATCCTTCGATCATCTTCTTCTCGAGTCTCCCATGAGGATCTCACCGGTGATCGTGTCAAGGAATAACCCGCGTCGAAAGCGCGAAAAACCTCTCTCAGACTTGACAACGACGATTAAAAGATTATATTTGTATCAACGATACACGTTCATTGATAGGTCGTTCTCCCACAATTGAAAGGTTGATCAACCTGCTTGTTACCGCGATTGAATGTCGCGCTCGTCTACAACATGAAGAAGGAAAACGCGGATGAAGTTTCGAATCATCCTCGGAGCGGAGGGAACGGAGAGGGTGGAGTAGCAGTAGCGTCACGAACGAAACTTCAGGAGACGAGACACGACACATACGCAGAATGGGATAGCGAGACAACCATTCTCGCCGTGAAGGCGGCTCTGGCGGAGCGACACAGCGTGACGATGATCGAAGCGACTGAGAGCGCTCCCCAACGACTGCTCGAAGTTCAACCCGACATTGTGTTCAACGTCGCGGAAGGATTACGAGGAGCCTCCAGAGAAGCGCAGATCCCCGCCATTCTGGAAATGCTCGGCATTCCGTACACGGGCTCCGATCCTGTTACGCTGGGCATATGTCTCGACAAGGCGCGCGCGAAAGAAATTCTCTCCTTCCACAAAATTCCGACACCAGCATTTCACGTTATCTCTTCCCTTGAGGAGCTCGAGCATAGCTCTGTCGAGTTCCCGTCTGTTGTGAAGCCTTTGCATGAAGGTTCGAGCAAGGGAATTTTGGATTCTTCAATTGTTCGATCTCGCAAAGAACTCGCGGACCAGGTTCAGAGAGTCTTGAACGATTACGCAGAACCCGCGCTTGTGGAGAAGTTCCTTCCCGGCAGAGAATTTACCGTAGCGCTGCTTGGAAATGACCCTTCCCTTGTTGTATTCCCAATAGTGGAAATTCGCCTGGACAAACTCCCGAAGAATGTGAACCCTCTCTATTCATATGAGGCAAAGTGGGTGTGGGATCAGAGCGACCACCCGGTCGAAATGTATGATTGCCCGGCGAATATCGAAAGCGATCTCGAACGTCGCATCAAGGAGATATGCATAAATGTATTCCATGTCTTGAGATGCCGCGATTGGACCCGGATCGACTTACGGCTTGATGAAAACGGTATACCCAATGTGATTGAACTAAATCCTCTTCCGGGGATTTTGCCGAATCCTGATGATCATTCGTGCTATCCGATGGCTGCGCGAAAAGCTGGATTTTCTTACAACGCAATGCTTAACGCTGTATTGGATGCAGCGATCGTGCGATATGGAATCGCCTAATCCATTGTTACTAAATCATAAAGCCGCTGCCGGATCACACTAGCGCAAGAGAGAATATGCGAAAAAAGATACACGTTTCTGTTGTATTCAATGAACCGACGGTCGAAACCTCTGCCGGAAGGAAGTTCATTTCCGAGATGGGGAAGATCGAAGCGGACGTTACCCGTTTGCAAGTGCTGTCGGGAGCTCAGCCGTCGGCAGTCGATCTCTCGGAAGTTGGTGTCCTTGAAGAACGTGGACATGTCCAGGAGGCTCTGCAGAAGAACGGGTACAAGACGTCGCTTTTCAATATGAACAGCGACATCAAGCGTCTGATCCAGTTCATCGAAGAGAAAGAACCGGATCTTATTTTCAATCTGTGTGAATCAGTCGGCGATGAAGCCACGCATGAAATGTTCGTTGCGGGTATCTACGAGTTGATGGGAATCCCGTATACGGGCGCCAGCGCATTCACGCTGGGCATGTGCCAGAACAAGGTTCGGACGAAACAGGTCCTCAGTTTTCACAAGATCCGAATCCCGCGGTTCACACTCTA
This sequence comes from bacterium, assembly GCA_007280275.1. Classification (GTDB taxonomy): domain Bacteria; phylum Bacteroidota; class Ignavibacteria; order UBA10030; family UBA10030; genus UBA9647. The sequence goes on from QYQB01000328.1 coordinate 11,058, forward strand.
CAAGCACGCCAACGAAATTGTCGAAGACGAGTTCGATCTTCGGTTCCCCGTGATTGCCAAGCCCTCGTTGGAGGACGCCAGTGTCGGGATTGACAACGGTTCGGTGGTCGACAATTTTGCGGCGCTGCGGAAGCGTGTCCGCTTCATTTTTCAGAACTTTGACCAGCCTGCTCTTGTCGAAGAGTACATCGAGGGTCGGGAGCTCAATGTCGCCATCATAGGGAACCGGCGGCCAATCACTCTCCCAATCTCGGAAATCGACTTCTCGGGACTTCCCCCCGAGCTTCCCCGCATCGTAACATACGCAGCGAAGTGGATGGAGGGGACGGAGGAATATAAAGGGACGGTTGGGGTGTGTCCCGCGCAGGTGCCGATCGACGTCGAGCGCCAGGCGAAGGACATCGCTCTCAGGGCATATCGCATCATGGGATGCCGCGACTATGCGCGTATCGACATGCGTCTCGACAAGAACAACAATCTGTACGTCATCGAGGTGAACCCCAATCCGGACATCAGCGATGATGCGGGCTTCGCGCGCTCAGCCCGGGCATCCGGATATTCGTTTGACGAGGTCATCAACAAGATTGTCGAGTACGCTCTAGAGCGGACACCGTAGTGTCTGCCATGACGATTCGTCTGTTTCAGAAGGAAGATCTCGAGCCGCTGGTTGAGATTGTGAAAGCGACGGATGTGTTCCGGCCTGAGGAAGTCGCTGTCGCACGCGAGTTGATGGAGGTCGCCGCCGGGCAACCGGGGCAGAAGGATTACGTGATTTACACATCGGTGGACGAGAGCGGCATCGTGCGGGGTTACTATTGTATCGGCCACACGCCCATGACGGAAGCGACGTACGATTTGTACTGGATTGCTGTTGATCCAAAGGTCCACGGTCAGGGAGTTGGGAAGCAGTTGCTTCGTCACAGCGAGGACACTATCAGGCAGCACGGCGGCAAGCTGGTGGTCGCCGAGACATCGTCGCTGCCGAAGTACGAAAAGACACGATTGTTTTACGAGCACAATCATTACACCGAGGCGTCGCGCATCAACGACTACTATGCTCGAGGCGACGGACTCGTGGTGTACATCAAGTACCTCTAAGGAGGAACAACGACCTGTATGGAACTCTGGCAAGAGATGTTGCGACAGAGTGTGGACAGCGGTAAGGATCTTGTCGAACGCTTTGGATTTGACAAAGAGCTCGCCGATCGGCTGAACAAGCTCTTTCATATTCGTGTCAATCCCTATTACCTCAGCTTGATCCGCTATCCCGGTGATCCCATTTGGCTACAGTGCATTCCCGATGCAGTGGAGCTGGAAGATCGCAACGCCCTGGATGATCCACTCAACGAAGAGGCTGACAGTCCGGTCCCGAGTATCACACATCGCTACCCCGACCGGGTGCTCTTTCTCGTCACAAGTCAGTGCTCGATGTACTGCCGGTTCTGCACGAGAAAGCGCAAAGTGAGCGACTCCACCAAGATCAACTCGAAGTGGATTCAGGATGGCGTAGATTATATCGCAGCGCACCCCGAGGTGCGGGATGTTGTCCTCTCGGGCGGCGATCCTCTGATGGTGACCGATTACGTGCTTGAGCGGGTGTTGTCGAGCCTGCGCGCGATCCCTCACGTCGAGATCATCCGTCTGGGTACGAAAATGCCGTGTGTGCTTCCCCAGCGCATCACGCCAAAGCTGTGCAAGATGCTGAAGAAGTATCATCCGATCTACGTTAATACCCATTTCAATCATCCCTGGGAATGCACGCCGGAAGCGGAGAGAGCATGTGCGATGCTTGCCGATGCGGGATGTCCGGTTGGGAACCAGGCCGTCCTGATGAAGGGGGTCAACGATGACGCCGACGTGATGCTCGATCTCCATCGGAAATTGCTGAAGATGCGCGTCCGTCCATACTATATCTACCAGGCAGATTTGACCAAAGGCACCAACCACTTCAGGACTCCCGTCCGGAAGGGACTGGAGATCATGGACAAACTGCGTGGACACACATCGGGTCTTGCCATCCCGTACTACGTCATCGACGCGCCGGGGGGGGGCGGAAAAATCCCCCTGCTCCCGCAGTACGTGCTCGGACGGAACGGAAAAGACATCATCCTTCGCAACTACAAGTACGAAATCTTCACGTACCCGGATGTCGAGGAAGAGCAGCCGGAGCCGCAATTGGAGGTCGAGACAAAGTACCGCCGACGCCGCCGTATGACCGAGAAGAAGATGGTTCCCAACGAGCCTTCAAAACGAGAGCTGGAGCCGGAACCAATCGGGAAATAGTACTCGTTTGTCCTCTGTGAAGAAGCCCGCGCCTGATAGACGCGGGCTTTTTTCTTGTCGGAAGCCATCGCTCAGAGCACGATCGGTTCTCCGGGCTTGCCTACTCCTCCAATCTTTCCTACATTCAGTTGACCAAGAACCCTCGACGAAAACCCGGTTTCTGCCACAAAGGCACCAAGGCACAAGGAAAAAGAAGAGAAGAAACAAAGTCTATTTCACATCTTGGTGTCTTCTGCAC
>QYQB01000203.1 GCA_007280275.1 bacterium
GTGTAGAAGTGAACCACAAAGACACAAAGAAAAACATAATTAACTTTTCTCGTCTTCGTGCCTTTGTGGTTAGATCCTTCCTGGTTGAAAATTTATGAACTCATCGCCACGTCAACGGTTCTTGTCGTACGTCAGGAATCCGGCAACTTCCAGGCCCGTGATATCCCCTTTCCTTCCGCATCCCGACGTCATTCGCGATACGCTCAACCTCCTCCATTTGCCGGTCACAGACGATCCTGTCAACAACGAAATCCGGCTGTCGAAGGATCTCGGCTACGAACCAATGTTTATGACCGATTGTGGCGGGCTATTCTTCAACTGGGAAACCGATGAGGACCGATCCACACCGGAGATGGCGTTCCGGACGATCATGACGCCGAAGGGAGAATGGACGTGGAAGGCGCCGCGCAAAGTGGTTCCCTGGAGTGACGAGGCCGCCTGCCCCGTGGAAACCGAGCGTGACCATGAATTCTTCGTGGCTGTCTGTGAACAAGCAGGCAATCTTGAAGAGAATATGCGGGCTTATTTTCGATCATGGCGGCAGCGCGTCGGCGAAGATGGCGTGATCGTCCTTGGTCACCCCCACCCTTCCTGGCTTGGTTTTCAGATCAATCCGACAAGCATCTTTTATCAGTGGAGTGATTTCCCCGATGTGTACACACGGAGCATGAACGCTTTCTATGAGGCATCGCTGTATGCCATGTCCATTGCCCTGTCTGAAGGCATTGATTTCATGAGCGATTCGAGCTATGGGCTGGAAATGACATCGCCGGAGCTTTTCGCGGTCATGGATCTCCCTTACATCCGCGGATTTGCGGAGTGGACGCACCGTCGCGACGGTCTCTTCTGGTATCACAACTGCGGCTTCACGAGCACATTCATCAAACAAGGAATTTTCAACACGCTCGGAGCGGACGTCATCGAGACTATCGCACCTCCTCCCGAGGGGGACAACGACCTTGGCGAATCACGGCGTCACATCGACAAGAGTATCTGTACCAAGGGAAACCTGAACCTCCGTCTGCTGCGCGACGGATCGCCCGCGGAGATTGCAGACCACGCGAGGAAGATCGTCACCGATGTACGTGGTTATCCGCACATCTTCTCGACAGCCGATGCCGTACTTGGGGACCAGGCCCGAAAACTTCATCACGTTTGTGAAGGCAACGAGAGAGACACTGGGAAGATAGTCGCTTCCGGAATAGGAACGATCAACAACAGCTCTCCAACTAAAGGCAGATCATGAAACGAATCACATTCATCGCTATTCTTCTTTCCCTCTCCCTTTTCTCATGCAGCAAGAAAAGTGACATCGTCGAGCTTCAAAACTGGAATTTCGGCGGCAGACCAAAGCTGATCGAGTTTCTCAGGCAGAGAGTGTACTCCTTTGAGAAAATACACCCAGGCATCAGTGTCACCAACAGCGACAAGAGCTGGAACATGATCCGGGAGATACTCTATGCGGATTTCAGCGCGGGTGCGGGACCTGATGTTATGAATACTCATTCGAATTTCGCGGCGGAGTTCGGTCAGGCGGGATTCTATTATCCGGTCAACAAATTCCCCGACTTCGAACAGGTCAAACAGTGGTACGTTCCGCATCTTCTCGAATCGACACGATACAAAGACAACTACTACGGTCTGCCATCGAGCGCCATTGCCTTTGTCCTTTGCTGTAACAAAGAACTGTTTGACAAGGAAGGACTTACACCGCCGAAGACATGGTCCCAGTTCAGGGAGACCGCAAAGCGGCTCACAAAGGACGCCGACGGTGATGGTGTGCTCGATCAATTTGGGCTTGTCCTTATGGGGGGAGACAAGGGAGGGTTTGCCTATCGCATGATCCCGTTCTTCTTCAAAGCGGGCGTCAATGTCATGTCGGAAGATCTCAGCAAAATCGAATTCAACGCCCCGATGGGTGTTGCTGCGCTGAAGCTTATGGCCGACATGTATCAGATCGACCACTCCATTACTCCCGGATTCCTCGCTTATACCCATTCCGAGATCAACGATTTGTTCTGCAGCAACAAGGCGGCCATGAGCATTGAAGGGCCATGGTTCAGAGGCATGGTCGGCGATAAGAGTCCGGGCAAGGATATGTACGTTGTGCCCGTTCCGGTCCCCGACAACCTGATCGCGCAGTATGACACCGCCCCAACATTGCAGGATATGGTGATGTATTCAATCAATGCTCATTCAAAGCATCTGAATGAGGCTTGGGAGCTCCTGAAGCATCTGAGGAATGAAGAAGCAGACATGTTCTGGATAACGCAAGACCTGGGGGCCACACCAACAACAAAGCACGCACTGGGCAGCAGCGAGGCTCAGAGTGTGAAGGACATAAAGGTATACATCAACGAGCTAAACCATGCCCGTCCGTGGCCTCCGCATCCAAGCATGGTCGCGATCGCCAGCAACGTCTTCACACCGTACTGTCAGAAGGCAATTGTCGGAGAGTTGACACCGAACGCTGCTCTCGACCAGGCAGCGAAAGAAGCACAGGAAATCATCGACGAGAAGAAATGAAGAAATCCCTCCCCTACCTGCTCCTCGTTCCGGCACTGCTCTTCACAGTGTTTGTTCTCGTCTACCCTCTCGTCCAGAACCTGATCAACAGCGTTTGCGATGTCAGTATGATCAGAGGATCAAATGGATGGGTAGGACTGCACAACTACGAACGTATCTTCAACGACACTCTCTTCTGGCATTCGTTCAGAAACACAGCGATCTACGCCATTGTTGGGACTCTGCTCGCCCTTCTGGTTGGGTTGGGTTTCGCGCTCCTGCTCAATATGAAGCTGGGGAGAATCAGCAGCATCGCATCATTTTTGTACACGATCCCGTGGGTAATTTCTCCTGTCGTCGCAGGATTTGCCTGGAAGTGGATCCTGAACGATCGATTCGGCATTGTCAACTACTGGCTCGCAAGCGCCGGGATTGTTAAGCTCGGCACCTCATGGCTGGGAGATCCCGGCACAGCGCTGTTCTGTGTTATGCTGGCGCGCATATGGCAGTTCTATCCATTCGCGATGGTGATGTTTCTGGCGGGGCTTCAAACCATACCACAGGAACAGTACGAAGCCGCCGCAGTCGACGGCGCGACCATCGTCCGAAGGTTCTTCTATATCACGCTCCCCAATCTGAAATCCGTGAGCTCCGTTCTCCTCGTACTGGGAGTGATCTGGAGTTTCAATGATTTCAACATGGTCTTCGTCATGACCCGGGGAGGTCCGATGAACTCATCCATGGTCCTGCCTGTCCTCGTCCGGGAATTGTCGTTTGTTCATTTCGATCTCGGAAGAGGTTCCGCACTCTCTATCGTCATTTTTGTATTGTTGGTATCTCTTTCCTATCTGTATTTGAAACTAATCGGCGGGAGGGAATCTGCATGAAGAAAGCCCTGTTGATTTCCCTCATGGTTATTCTGGCCCTCCTCGTCCTCCTTCCCTTTCTGTGGACATTCTCCACATCGCTCAAGCCGCTGAATGAAGTGAACAAGTATCCGCCGGAGTGGACGAGCGTCAATATGAGCCTAAAGCCGTACAGCGACATGTTCTTCTATCTTCCCTTCTCGACATATACGTTGAACAGCCTGATCGTTGCTTTTTCTTCGACGATCCTGACGCTCCTGATCGGCAGTCTGGCGGCATTCGCGTTCTCCAGATTTCAGTTCGCCGGGAAGAACGTTTTTCTCCTCATCTTTCTTCTGTCCCAGATGTTGCCCGGCGCGTCGGTCATCATCCCGTTGTTTCAATTGCTTCAGAAGGTTGGACTCTACGATACGCGCCTTGGGCTGATTTTGGTACACACAGCGTTTCTTCTTCCCTTTGTTATCTGGCTCCTCTATGGATTCTTTCTCGCAATCCCCAGGGACGTGGAAGACGCAGCGCTGATCGATGGCTGCTCCAGGATGCAGGCGCTCAGGAAAGTGATACTGCCTCTGGCCCTCCCCGGCATGGGCGCAACGGCTCTGTTCGCCTTCCTCGGGTCCTGGAACGAATTCTTTTTTGCGTTGCTCCTCACTTCTTCCGACTCGACCAAGACGATTCCGGTTGGCATCGGGTTGTTCGTCGGAGAATATCTTGATGTGTGGAACCAAATGGCTGCGGCTGCGGTGTTATTCAGCCTGCCGCCGCTCATTCTCTTCATGTTCACACGGAAAACATTTGTCAAGGGGCTGGTCGCAGGAGCTTACCGATGATGATGGAGAGCGCGCATCGCTTTTGACGGAGCGACGCTGAGCAGTTATTCTGAAATGCATAAGGATGTGGCGGCAATATGAACTATGAGGAATTGAAAACCCTTCTGGAGAAAATCCGGCAGGTCAGGATCGGGATCGTGGGGGATTTCTGCCTCGATGCTTACCTCCTTCTGGAGCAAGGTGCCTCGGAGATCTCTCTCGAAACGGGACTCTCCACCCTTACTGTCCGGTCTCAACGCTACTCTCTCGGTGCCGCAGGCAACGTTGCCAACAACCTGCAGGCAATGGGCGTGATGAATCTCTCGGTTTTTGGGGTCATCGGGCAAGATCCTTTTGGACAAGAGATGAGGCAGCTCCTTGCTTCCGGCGGGATGAATACTACCGGCTTGCTGATGCAGCGGGAGCAGTGGGACACCCATGTCTACATGAAGCCGTACGAACGGGAGCAGGAACAGCACAGATTCGACTTCGGAAACTTCAACCAGCTTCACCCATCAACGGCGCAATCGCTTCTGGAGAGGCTCGCGTCAATTCTGCCCGAGCTGGACATCGTTATCATCAACCAACAGGTGAAGCATGGCATCCACACTTTGGAATTCAGAGAACGGTTGAGCGCTCTTGTGCTCAGCCATCCTGAGAAGCTCTTCATTGCGGACTCCCGGCATCATGCGGATGAATACGCCGGCACAATCAGGAAGCTCAACCTGCCAGAGGCAGGAAGACTTCTGGGGAAAGACCTGACTGCAGCCGGTTCAGCGGAGATCGAGGATGTTGTCCGATTACTCTATGAGCGCTGGGCGAAACCCGTCTTCCTGACAAGGGGTGAGAACGGTTGCATTGTGTACGATCGTAAGGGGCTCCGGGAGATTCCGGGACTTCTAATTCTCTCACCTGTAGATCCAGTCGGGGCCGGAGATAGCGTACTCGCCGGAATCGCAGCTGCGCTTGCTGCAGGTGCGGACTCATTCAAGGCCGCAGAATTTGGCAGCCTCGTAGCGGGAGTGA
>QYQB01000250.1 GCA_007280275.1 bacterium
GTTGGTGTTGCCGGTAGGCTTTGAAGATCGTCACCATTGCCATATCGCCTCTCTTGTTGTGCGACATGGTCCAAGATAGTACTTCTCTTCATCAATTGGTACAAAAAAAGAGGCTGACCCAGGTACTTTTGGGACAGCCCCTTTTGCTTTGCAGCCTCCCTTTCTTCCGGAGCCCTATCCTGCCGCGGCCTTGTATCCAGGCTTCTTCGTCAACTCCTTGATAGACGTCATTTCCCTTTCTGGCTTCAGAGCAAGATACATGACGGCTTGAAGGGCGTATTCACACTGCCTGCTAAACAGAACGCTCATGGGGCAACGATTCTCTCTGGCGTGGTTCCCGGGTGTGATTCATGATCGGATAAATTGATGGGCCAAGTCCCGCCACCAACTCACGCACTTCCGGAATCGTAGCTTGAGATCACTCCATCAATGATTTCGGATCGAGCCCGAAGCTCATTCAGCTTCTGGTTGATCATGAGGACGGATTTGCTGCGTGATTCAATCAGCTCCCGCACCATGTCGTGCACATCAGGATAGTTGCACTCTATGCCAAGCTTTTCGTAGAACCGGACCATCTCGCTCTCTTCTCGAAGTGCTTCAGAGAGCATGGCACACGTATTGCGGCAAGCGTGAGCACATTTGACGTTTCTCTCGATCATTTCGACCCTTCCTCATTCTGCGGTGCGATTCGTCTTACCTGGCAATCGGTTCTGCGACAGCTTCAATGGCCAGTTCCTTGCCCCTCATCAACGCCTGTTCATTTATCGGCAGCAGATGCTGTCGGTGCTTGGGAAGGACCTTCCTGAGTGCCAAAATGACGTTCTCTGGTTTCACGATCGGAAGCCGTTCCAGGAACGCCCCGAGCAGCACGACATTCGCAACCTGCTTGGCCGTCAACCGATGCGCTTCATCGATCGCAGGGATGTTAAGCACTTCGATATCCGTTCGCGCTGGAGGGCTGATGATCGTAGATCGCTCGTAGATCAAAAGACCACCCGGCAGTACTTTCTCCACAAACTTATCAAGTGACGGCTGATTGAGAACGATCGCTGCACTGAACTTGGAGACAATCGGGGAACTGATTCGGACCCCGGAGACAATGACAATACAATTGGCAGTACCGCCGCGCATTTCAGGCCCGTAGGATGGCATCCAGCTGACTTCTTTCCCTTCGAGCATCGCCGCATAGACGAGCAACTGACCCATTGAGAGCACACCTTGTCCGCCGAAGCCTGCAATGATCACTTCTTGAGTCGTATCCATAGAACTATGCCTGCCTAGTTCATTGTTTGTGAAGGTGTCTTGAGGTCGCCCAAAGGATATATGGGGAACATGTTTTCTTCGAGCCATTTGTTCGACTCTGCCGGGGTCATCTTCCAACCCGACGGACAGTTCGAAAGGACTTCAATGAAACATGTTCCTTTATTGAGCAGCTGATATTCAAACGAAGAGTGAATTGCCTTCTTAAGCTTCCTAACAGCATTGGCCGTGTGCACTGCGTGCCTTGTGACGTAGAAGGCGCCGGGCAGCTGAGCGATCAAATTCGTGATCTTGAGTGGATGACCTGCCAGCTTCGAGTCACGACCGAATGGTGACGTCGTTGTCTTCATCCCAAGGATCGAGGTGGGAGCCATCTGGCCTCCGGTCATGCCATAGATTCCATTGTTGATGAAGACCATCAGAATGTTCTCACCGCGATTGACCGTGTGAATCGTCTCTGCGGTCCCGATCGCTGCAAGATCTCCATCTCCCTGATACGAGTAGACAAACCGGTCAGGCAAGACACGCTTGATGCCCGTAGCGACCGCCGAAGCCCTTCCATGCGCGGCCTCCTGCATGTCGACGTTCATATAGTCATATGCGAAGACCGAACACCCGACCGGAGCCACACCAATTGTCCGATCCTGAATCCCCATTTCCTCAATGACTTCCATGAGGACCCGGTGCACAACTCCGTGCCCGCAACCCGGGCAGTAGTGCATCGGTGTCTCCGTCAAAGTCTGGGGCTTCTTGTAGACGAGCTCAAAACCGTTTGTAATTGGAGGAAGATCCATAGGAATCACCTTTGAAGTTCGACGTGTAGTTTCGCTGGGATTGCCTCGATGGCTTCGAGAACTTCTTCCGGAGACGGGATCATCCCACCCATCCGACCTTTGAAATGAACGGGGCACCTTCCTTCGACTGCGAGCCGAACGTCCTCGAGCATTTGTCCGGCGTTCATTTCGACCGTCAGCACGGAACCCACTTTTGACGAAAGCTCGGCCAGTCTCTTCGACGGATACGGAAAGAGTGTTATTGGGCGCAGTAATCCGACGCGCAGCCCCTTCTCGCGGGCAAGGTGCATCGCCTTCTCGCATATGCGCGCAACGAGTCCGAATGCAACCAGCAATACGTCGGCATCATCGACATCGATTTCCTCGTAGCGAACCTCAGTCTCCTCTATGAGTCGGTACTTCTCCTGGAGATGCAAGTTTACTTCCTCCATCTTCTCGGGCTGCATGAACAGCGAAGTGACAACGTTTCGCTTACGGTCCTTCCTTTTTCCCGTCGTGGCCCATGGGGTTTCGGGATATGGCAAGGAGCCTTTCGGGGGCATCTCAAGCTTCTCCATCATTTGGCCAAGAGCGCCATCCGTCAGGATCATCGCAGGATTGCGGTACTTTTCCGCAAGCCTGAAACCATCAAAGACAAAATCGGCCATCTCCTGAACGGATGCCGGGGCGAGGACTATCAGGCGGTAGTCGCCGTGCCCGCCCCCCTTCGTTGCCTGGAAGTAGTCTCCCTGCGACGGCTGGATGGTACCTAAACCGGGTCCACCCCGCTGGACGTTGACAATCAGGCAGGGCAATTGAGAAGCAGCCATGTAAGAGATCCCCTCTTGCATCAAACTGATCCCCGGCCCCGACGATGAAGTCATGACTCGAGCACCCGCCCCTGAGGCCCCGAAAATCATATTGATCGCCGCGACTTCACTTTCTGCTTGCAGAACCACACAATCGTGTTTTGGCTGCTCGGCCATCAGATACTCTATCACCTCGGATTGAGGGGTAATGGGATATCCGAAGTACGCTTGCAGACCAGCCCGGAAGGCAGCTTCCGCAAGTGCCTCGTTCCCTTTCATCAGGAGGACTTCAGATTTCTCTTTGTGCGTTGGCATGACAATTTTTTGCTTGTTGTTAAATATAGTCGGCGGAGGAGTTCAGACTGCGACCTGGATTTCTGGATTGATGCCCTTGGCTGGTTTCTTCTGACGGTAGACTGTGATGGCTGCGTCCGGACAAACGAGTGCGCAATTGACGCAGCCTGTGCAATTATCCTGAACCAGGACGGCGAAGCGATAGCCTTTCAGATTGATTTTCTCAGATAACGCGAGGCTATCCTGGGGACACGCTGTGATGCACAGCTCACAGCCTTTGCAGATCTCTTCGGCAATAAGCACTTTACCTCGGATCATGGAGGCTTGCCCCTTTCAGTTTTCAGTTGGGGAGACTTGAGCAGATTGACAGACTTTCGGTGATAGTTGACAAGATATATGCCAATTCGTTGGGTCCCGTAACCTTCAACGGGGGAAGATTCTCCTGACCAGCCCTGGCTTCCATTGTCAGATATGAGAACAGTGCAGTGGAGCTTTCCCGATTCCGACAAAGGGTGTTGAGGAATTCAACGTGCCAAATGCAGTGTTGCAGCGCATTCATCGCATATCGCTATACGTTTCAAGTCTATCTCTTCAACGTATGTCGAGGAACGCATGACACACTCGAATTGATGACAGTGATACAATCCAAACGTATGGCCGAGTTCGTGTACGACCTCTTTTTCGAGGCGTTGGAAGGAAAGCTCATCATTTTTTGGCAGACCATAGAACGGATTCGCCAGACGATGTGTAGAGACGACCGCTGCGCTCCCGCCAAGTTGGGCTTCCCCGAAGACGAATGTGAGAACCGGGATGAAGAGATCCACGCCCACCACTGCGATCCTCTTCTCGTCCGTCCCCGCAAATGTATTAACGAGTTGGACTAGGAGCGCCGTCGAATTGTATTGGCCTCTGTAGGCGTCGAATGCCCGGTCGAGATTCAAGGGGGCTGGACTTACGTACGTCCGAAGGCCGAAAGAACGACCAACCGCCCGAGAAAGCTCCTGCATTCGCTCGTCGGCGATCGTCGAGGCGTTCAGGATGTTGATGGCAGAAGCCACGCCAGGAGTCTTATCCAGCACTCGGTTTCTTCAGGCCGTACTTCTCGATTTTGTTGTACAGCGTGACCCGGTCGATTTGGAGAATCTCGGCGGAGCGAGAAATATTCCAGCGGTTCTGCTCGAGCACCGAAATGATATGCGCTTTTTCGACTGACGCCATGGATCCAGCCGGCAAAACATGGTTCCTTTCCGTGAGCTGATACGGGAGGTCTTCTGCCCTGATTTCAGGCGGCTTGCCAACGACCATCGCGCGCTCAATCGCATTCTCCAGCTCCCGCACGTTCCCGGGCCAGTTATAGCGAACGATGGTATCCATGGCTTCGGGCGAGATAGAGGTGATCTGCTTGCCCATTGCACGAGCGTATTTGTGTGCGAAGTAGTTGGCAAGGAGCGGGATATCTCCCTTCCGTTCGCGCAGCGGCGGTATGAAGACCGAAAAGACATTGAGCCGGTAATAAAGGTCTTCACGGAAGGTCCCGTCCGTAACAGCTTTCTCAAGATCTTTGTTCGTCGCACAAATAACCCTGAAATCGACCCTGATGATGTCGTTTCCTCCTACCCGCGCAAACTGCTTGGTCTCGATGACACGCAGGAGATCCATCTGCGTCTTCGTGTCGATGTTCCCCACTTCATCAAGAAACAGGCTGCCTCCATCCGCGAGTTCGAGTTTCCCTTTTCTTCGATACTGCGCCCCGGTAAACGCGCCCCGTTCGTGACCGAACAACTCACTCTCCAGGATTCCCTCTGCCATTGCGCCGCAATTGACCGCCACGATCGGGAAGTATCGTCTCGAACTGTTGCTGTGGATTGCCCTGGCGATCAGCTCTTTCCCGGTTCCACTCTCTCCGCGAATCATTACCGTCGTGTCAGTCTTCGCGACAGTCTGGATCAACTCGTAGACCTTCTGAATCTGCGCCGAGTCACCAACAATCTCGTCTGCCTTGCAGAACTCAGAGATCTGTTCTTTGAGCTTCAAGTTCTCATTGACCAGGCTTCGCTGCTTCAGAGCATTGGTCACCAGATGTGAGAGATAGTCCGGGTCGACGGGTTTTGTGACATAATCAAACGCTCCTTCCTTGAGAGCTTTGACCGCCGTGTCGACCGTGGCATGAGCTGTAATGAAGATGATTGTCGCAGCTGGATCGATTTCCTTTATCCGCTGCTGCAATTCCATCCCGTCCATGCCAGGCATCTTGATGTCGAGCAGGAGGATGTCCCATTTCTGTCCCTGAAGTTGCTGAAGGGCTTCCGCGGCTCCAGCTGCAGATGAAACGTTGAACCCATCTTCCTTGAACCACTTCGAGAGTGAATCCCTCACAACCTGTTCATCATCGACTATGAGTATGGAAGGATTTGCGTTCATATTGATCCTCATGTAATACTATTCTGGCTTTCCGACGATTGTCCTCGTTGCGTCGTCCCCGCAGGGAAGCTGCTCCGGCCTCCACCTGTTCCAGTCTTAGAAAACTCCATGGTGAACTTCGTCCCTCTGCCCACTTCAGACACGACAGAGAGTCGACCTCCGTGACGTTCCAGAATTCCATAAACAACCGAGAGGCCGAGCCCGACCCCCTGTCCGTTCTTCTTCGTTGTGTAGAATGGTTCAAAAATGTGAGGGAGGTCCTCCGGTGCGATTCCGACACCCGAATCCCTGACGAGGATATTCAGGCCACCCTCATGTGGATCCTGCTTGACTTCGACAATCAGTTTGCCCCCTCCGGGCATTGCTTCGACGGCGTTTATGAAAAGAGCCACCAGAGCCTGTTCGATCTGGTTCTCATCGCATAGCAGTGCGAGATCTTCCGGTGGAAGCAGGGCCTCGAACTGCACATTCGAAATCGCGAAATGATGCTTTACAATCTGCTCGGCTTTGTCCACGATTTGCCTCACCGAAACGAGCGCATAGTCTGCGACCTGCTTCTTCGAAAAGAGAAGGAGGTTCTTGACGATGTTCCCGCACCGGGCTGTTTCCCGCTGGATGAGTTCGATATCCTCGATCGTCTGTTCAACCTCTGCCGATTTCGAATCGACTTTCCGCAGACGGCGGCCGATCAACTTCGAATATGTCAGAATCCCCTCGAGCGGATTATTCAACTCGTGCGCCACTGTCGCGGCAAGCTTGCCAAGCGAGGCCATCTTCTCGATCTGCATGATCTGTTGATGTACCTTCTGCAATTCTGCTGTCTTTTCCCTGACGCGTTCTTCGAGAGTCATCGACCATTCGCGGTTTTCTTTCTGTGCCCGTTGAAGCGACTGCGTCATTGAGTTGAACGACCGTGCGAGCTCACCGACTTCATCGTTCCGTCGAATGGGGATCTCATGCTCAAGGTTGCCCGACGAGACCTCTCTCGTCGCAGCCATCAGATTTCTTACCGGCCGAAGGACGATTGAGAAGACAAAATACACCGACGTCACACCGACGATGATCAGAAGAACGACCGCGAGGACGACAATTTGACGCTGAGAACTGGTAATTCCTGAGTCGACCTTATCCAGCGACATCCGGACATCCAGGACACCAAGGACTGTCTTCTCAGCTCGATGAGAGTGGCATCCCGCACTCGAGCATTGTGCTTCATTGCGTATCGGATTGATAAGTCCCAGAATCCTCTTCCCCTCGGGACCGGTGTAGATTCGCATCCGGCTCCCGGCAGGTACAGATTCCAACGGTCGCTCAGCATCATGGCAACCGTAGCACGCCTCCGCATTCAGGTCGACGACTTTTCCCTCTTCCAACTTTTCTGTCGAAAAGGTTATTTCGCCCCGCTTGTTATAAATGCGAATGCTGTTGATACCGGGTTGTTTTCCGAGAGTCTCGATGATCTCGTAGACGTCCTCTTTCCGATTGAGGAGCATGCTGTAGTGCGTCGAACTCTTTATAAAATCGCTGACGCGATTGGCGCTCTCGAGGACCTGCGACATCATCTGATCTGTGTAGAAACGGACAGAAAAATATGAGTAGATCCCGAAGAGAATCAGGAGGAGGAAGGAACCAAGCAGAAGGCGGCCTTTGAGAGTCTCAAACCAGCGCATAGGTGCAATTCACCGCCACGGAGACCGCAGAAACTATGCCAGAGAAGAGTGCTTAAAAATACAACAATTGCCTTGAATGCCACTTTCAGGAATGCAATCTTAAGAACCTAAACTCCATTACTTGTTACACTTAAGAAAGCCCCTGAGTCAGCATTCAAGGCAACATGACGACCTGAAACATTGCAGGCTAGGTGAAGACGTTCCGCACGAGTCTGAAGTACTTCGTCGGCCCGAGTATGTCAGGGAGGTTGCTGAGTACCTGACCACCATCTGCAAGTGTCTGCCCTACCACCTCTCCTCCTCTTGACAACTCGGCCGAAAGCAGCCCCTGGAACCGACGCTCGTCCTCCGTAAAGATAGGTGCAGCGTCGGCCACCGACAAGAGACCGGAGTCGGGTTCCACCGCACGTTCAACCGTCAACTCAAAGAGCCACCCCTGACCCAGTGGAGACATGCAAACGGCATGTGGATTCTCGGCAAGGTATGCGTTCGTTGAGCGAACAGTCCCACTGATCGGCGAGATGATGGGCAGCGTCCCCCCTTCAATCACGACCCAGGAACACACCTTGTTCCGCACCACGTGTTCACCGACAGCTGGCAACACGATAGCCTTTGGCGAGATCAGGACGGAGGCCAATCCAGGCTCGATGCCGACACGGACGGAATGTTCTGCTCCTGCTCGTACCCAAACGTGCTTGCGTCCGTACAACATGGCGCCGCGCACTTCCGAAGTCCCGCGGTCATTGGTGAGATCTTTTTGCATCGAATGCACAGCTTGATGATCA
>QYQB01000021.1 GCA_007280275.1 bacterium
GCAGTCGATACAGGGCTGGAATGCATTCAAAAGGGGAAAGCGAATCTCAAGGCCGTTGAGAAACTCAAAGTGGGATTTGTCAAAGTCCACGGTTCCTTGACGGGCTATGACAAGACTGTGAAAGACGCACGATCGGCTGCAGAGGCGATGATTCTCAAGAACGGCATCAACAAGCCGGCCCCGGACTTCGCATTGAAGGATGCTAACGGTGCGACGGTTAAACTCAACGACTTCCGCGGCAAAGTGGTAGTTCTCGAATTCTGGTCCAGCTGGAGCGGGCTTTCCCGAGAGTCGCTCTCGCAACTTCAAAAGGTCCTCGAGAACTTCCAATACTACAGAAATGTGACGTTCTTGGCGGTCAACATTTCTGAAATCCAAGCCGGAGCCGCCCGTGACTCACTCGTCAGGCAATACATGAGCGCTCACAAATTCACGATTCCTGTGTTGTACGATGAGGGAGCCGTCACTGCTGAGAAATTTGGAATTGACGGGATACCAACTCACTATGTCGTCGACACGAAGGGGAAAATTCAGTTCAAGCGGGCGGGCTTAGGTGATGGTGATGAGTTCGTGAACGAATTGATCAGGCAGATTGAAGTGTTGCTAAAGCACTGAGCTTGATCAGGTCATTGAGCATAGTGGCCGATGACCTGAAGAACACCGTACCGCCCACCTCCACGTTTTCCCGTCCGGAAAGGATGCTTGATGCAACTCACTCTCCTCGACTGGATCATCATTGTCGCATACTTCGCCTTCAATCTTGCGATAGGATTCTACTATCGGAAAAAGGCGACAAGCAGTATCAACGACTACTTCATCTCAGGCAGAAATGTTACCTGGTGGCTTGCCGGTACGTCGATGGTGGCCACGACGTTCGCTGCCGACACGCCCCTGGCCGTCACCGGTCTGGTTGCGCGAAATGGCATCGCCGGGAATTGGATCTGGTGGAGCATGGTGTTCAGCGGCATGCTCACGGTGTTCTTCTACGCAAAACTATGGCGCAGGGCTGGGATTCTGACGGACGTCGAGTTCGCTGAAATCAGATACTCCGGCAAACCTGCAGCTTTCCTTCGCGGATTTCGGGCGCTCTACCTCGGCCTGCCAATCAATCTTATTATTATGGGGTGGGTGAATCTGGCGATGATCAAGATCCTCACGTTGGTACTGGGTGTTGAGAAGATTTATGCCATTGCCATTCTTATCGGAATTATGGTCCTGACTGCATCCATCTCGACACTCTCCGGACTATGGGGTGTCCTGGTGATGGATTTGTTTCAATTTGTCCTGAAGATGGGGATGGTCATCGCTCTGGCCGTGTTCGCAGTTGAGGCAGTCGGCGGGATGTCCGGATTGAAAGAAGGGTTGTTGCACATTGACCAGGCGAGGAATGCCGGAACGGGAGCGACTGGCTCGGTGATGTCGTTCACGCCGGATTTGAATTCGCTCTGGATGCCGATGATAACGTTCTTCGTCTATATTGCAGTGAATTGGTGGGCGACGTGGTATCCGGGTGCGGAACCCGGAGGCGGTGGATATATCGCACAACGAATCTTTTCGGCGAAGAACGAAAAGCACTCCATCCTGGCAACACTTTGGTTCAACATCGCTCACTATGCCATACGTCCCTGGCCGTGGATCCTTGTTGCATTGGTTGCGATGGTGAGGTTCCAGAACGATCCCGCATTTGCGCAGGACCCCGAGTCGGGCTACATCCGAATCATGATGCTCGACCTGCCGGTGTCACTGAGAGGATTGATGATCGCCGCCTTCGCGGCGGCATATATGTCAACGATCGGCACACAGTTTAACTGGGGGGCGTCGTACCTCGTCAGCGACGTCTACAGACGCTTCATCAAAAAGAATGAAACGGAGAAACACTATGTGACGGTTTCCCAATTGACGACGGTTGTTCTTATGATCTGTTCTGCCATCGTCTCGTTTTATATGGAATCGACTGCGCAAGCATGGCAGTTCTTGATGGCGCTCGGGGCGGGAACGGGGCTTGTCTACATTCTTCGGTGGTTCTGGTGGAGGATCAACGCGTGGAGCGAGGTCTCGGCAATGCTGTCCGCGTTCATTATCTCACTGGTCCTGGAGTTCGGGTTCGGCATGACCAGCAGCAACGCCTACGACTTTGCCTACCTGGTGCTGATTACGACAGGAGTAACAAGCGTTGTATGGTTGTCAGTCACGTTTCTCACGAAGCCGGAACCCGACGAGATTCTGATCTCGTTCTACCGAACGGTGAGGCCTTCAGCGAGAATGTGGGGGCCGATCGCTGCCAAAGTGCAGGACGTGGTTCCGCAGCATGACGATCTCTTCAATCTCTCCAACTGGGCATTCGGCTGTCTGATGATCTACATGACACTCTTCGGTTTGGGGAAGATGATCTTTGGTGAATACCTGCTCGGCTCGGTCTTCCTCTGTGTCGCCGTGATTTCCTTCTGGGTAATCTACCGGAATCTCTCGAAACGAGGCTGGGAATCCTTGTCGTTGTAGCACAGAACCGTCAGACCTGACAGGTCTCCCTAACCTGTCAGGTCATTGCATCCCGCGTTCAGCTGGCTCCACTCATCCCGAAACGCCACCAATCACTGATCGTCAGGAGCTCTGCTCCTGACGACTCAAAGCAAAAACTCAACCGCTATCACAGAGTGATCACCAAGGACGTAGTTTCTTGCACTGGAGTATTCCCATTGCTCCGGGACGTCGACGAGCCCCTTTCTCACCGGGTTGTAATGGATATAGTCCATTTTCTCCTCATAGAACCAATCTGACTCAATGGCAACGGGATGAAACCCTGCTTGCCACACCTTGAATCTATTCCCGCGTTCGTCCGCCATTGCTGCTTCGCAAAACGTCCGCAGCATCGAACTTTTCCTCTCAGTCATTAGCAGTGCGGAAATCTCCCTTGAGGTGTGTGTGTTGAAATCTCTCATGATGTTCGACAAATTCTTCCCCTCACCTGTGGACATGATGTAGTGAGCGTGTGTGGGCATGATGACATAGCTGTGAAGATGGAGTCCTTTCTTGGTGATGCAATGCTTCAGGCCATCAATGAGGATATTGCAGTAGGCGTGCGAAGTGAATACAGGTGTCCACTTGACAATTGTGCTTGTTGCGAAGTACAGATTCGCATCTGGCGTGACTTTCCATCCGGACATAAGACGGCACCGAGGGATCGTGAGCAGAGCTCACGATCAGCATTGGGAAGGTAAGACGACCCCGATCGTCAGGAGGTCCGCTCCTTACTGACTGGAGGCAAGATTACGGGCATGCGAACGCAAAATGAACAATCCTGCTGTTTTTCGCAATCCATTCTAGTGAGATTCGATTTGCAGAATGATGGATGCGCTCGGGGCCCTTAACAGTCTTTCATGGGGTTCGTGAGCGGAACTGGCCGACAACGAGCAAATGGAAGAATGCCCGCGGGGAAAGAAAGTGATGCTGGACAGCGACCTTGCAGACGTGTACGGCGTGACGACAGGTCGTTTCAACGAGCAAATCAAACGCAACATCGGTCGATTTCCAAAAGACTTCATGTTCCGACTTACATCGAAGGAGTATGATGGCTTGATGTCGCAAATTGCGATATCAAGAAAGCGCCACGGAGGTAGACGTAAACTCCCCTGTGTTTTCACGGAGCAAGGTGCCATCATGGCTGCGAACGTGCTGAACAGCAGAAGGGCTGTGCAAATGGGTGTCTATGTGGTGCGTGCATTCGTCCAACTACGGAGAACATTCAGGGCCAATAGGGAGCTCACTCGGAAGTTGCAGGAACTCGAACGCAGAGTCGACCATCATGACATCAACCTGCAGACCTTGTTCGAAGCGATCAAGAGACTGATGGTGCCGCTCGAGAAGCCAAGAAGGCAGATCGGCTTCCAGGTGAAAGAGACTGCAAAGGGATACCGAGCCAATGTGCAGTGAAGCGGCTAGCTGACTCTCTTCGCGTTTGTGTGCGAAATACGCCTCGGGCCGTCTTGGTAGCTGCTGGCGCTTTGCATGACCCGACGTGTTTCCCGAACCTCAAGGGTTATTCGCTGGCACTATTTCAAGAAGGTGACGCGAACATCCTTGCTTGGTAAGCTCTCGTTTCCCGATCTGCCAACGGCCGTAATTCGATAGAACCAATCCCCTTTCAACACCGCTCCGTCGAATCCTTCTCCGTTGTCCTTGAACTCTGTAGTTCCTGCTGCAACGTAAGTCACAAAGTTGGCCGGACTTGCCTTGAAGCCGGGCTTGTCGCTCCGATAGATTCGATACCAGAACACGCTCTTGTCTTCGGTCGTCCAGCTTAGCTTCTGATCCTTCGACTGAACGGTCGTTGGCTTGAGGGGCTCATTCATATCCGTCGGTGTATATGTGGAGATCGAAAAACCTGATTCAGGAGATGAAGGGGGACACAGCGCCACGTTGTCCCCATCGGAAGCTTCGACGTAGTATTCCACTCCTTTCTCCGTTACTTGGGAGGCGGGAATCTCCGACACAAACACCGCTTTGACCTTTCTTTCCATCCCACTCGTTCTCCAACTTTTTTCTCCCATTGTTCGATAATGGAGCTTTGCCGAGATCTGGTCGTATGCCCGTGTGTCCACAACACGGGCTTTGACCCAGACTCCCTGACCGACGGGACTCGAAGCAGGAGGGGAAACAACTACGATAAACGGAGGAGTCACGTCAGCTGTGCCTGCCGTACAGGTGGCAGGAATCGACGGCGGACTCTCCTCGCCGGACGGGACGCGAACCGTTACGCTGTATGAAAACGAGCCATTCCCATTGTCAACGAAGATTGCAGCAGGGGGAGAAAGCGGCTTGTCATTGGCGAGTTCTCCGTTTCGGTAAATGTTGAAACCTGTTGCGTTCGGGTTCTCATGTACCCACGTGATCACAGCTCCTCGCCTCGTGCCGCGGGCCATCACGTTTGAGGGTGCTTTCACCACCTGTGATTTCCGAAACGTGTCTTCCCTGGCGACATAGTTACGTTGTATGTACCGGTTCTGCATGCTCATGACGTTCCCGAGCGATGAAATATCCGTGACTCTGTATATGAAATTCTTCGCCCATGATTCTGCTGCACCCGGGAGATCTGTCCATGTGTACCGCTGAAAGTCCTTGTTGAGCTCGATGTGATCTTTGACCGCCGCGATCCTGCACCGCAGGTGCTTCAGCCGGGCTCGCTGATTCTGTGATTGAACCCTCTCAATCCATTTGTCGATGACCTTCAATTGCGAGATTGCTTTGCCGTAGTCGCCGAATGGATCCTTCCGTGAAAGGAAGTTCATGTGGAGCGTGTGCCTGCCGCTTGTCGGCCTGATGGGTCCGCGAACGGTTGCCCATTGCTGCAATCCGCCGGTGTTGGCCACGGCACATGTGCCGATGACCGGACCTGTCAGTGAATCGAGGCGGAGTTCAATGAGTCCACCTTCCGTCGCGGATGCTACGCGGGCTTCGAAGGTTGTTGCGCCCATGCCGAAATCCACGTCGTCGAATCTCGCCCACTCGCCTGCGTCGATCCAGTCGATGCACTCGCCGCCTTCCTCGCACCGATTCTTGCCTATGCCGAACTGATCGGAATATGTGGCAGCACTCCGTTCCGGTACTCCATCAGCTTTGTCACCAAAGAAGCGGAATCGGGCCAACTGAAAAATTCCCCGGGCGTCGAGTCGAGTGAACGGCGGAGTGCCTTCACACTCGGCATAGTCGCTTGCAAACGGCTCGTTCTGGTCGATGATATCGGTGATGTCAGAAGCAGCATCAGGACCGTAGGCAAGTTGGGCATACTGTTCGTAGACGGTTCGTGACGATGCCAATTGATCGGCGTTGTCCCATGGAGCGCGTGCGATGTACCACATTTTCGGTTCAACAGCATCAGTCAGTCGCCACGTGAGGCAATAGAATCCTTTCATGTTCGGAGCGCGATCCTTGAATGCTGCGATCGTATTCGACAAATGCAGGTTGTACGGGTAGTAGTATTCTGAACTGTAGAAATCTCTCTCCAGCCAGGGGCATCCCCAGTATTCCCGATCGCCGTAGATAGCTCCAGTCTCGCATCGATCCGAATAATATGAAATCGGCGCGCAGATGACATCCTTTGGTAGCGTCGCTATCGAGGCAGGGTTCAATCCCCAACCCGCAACAGCCACCCGCGTGTTGGGCATCCGTTTCTTCACACCGTCGTAGAATCCTGTAAAAATCTTTCGCCACTTCTCGTAGAACTGGGGCTCTTTCCCGACGTTCTCCGATTGGAAGCAGAGCAGGTAGTCAAGATCAGGGTAATCGTCAACAAGCTGATCGACGCGTGCCTGAACGACTTCGGGATCGTCGGCCTGAGCTTTGTAATCTTTCGGAATCAAATCGATGTCCAACCCCAGTCCGATCTTCACGCCGCGGCTGTGGGCATACTCGATCACCTTCTGGAAGAGAGACGCGCTTTTCCGGAAAACCTGTTCGTTGGTCAGATTCTCGTTGTGAAGGGCGCAATCGGCTCCGAAATCGTAGTCATCGAAAAGGTCGGAAGCACCAAAGCGGTACTTGTTCACATCCCACGGGCTCATGGCCCAGGCGTGCGCTTGTCGGGCTGTTGGCATCCACACTCTCGATGTATATCCCTTGTAGGTGAAGTTGTGGTACATCTCGTTGTGGCCAAGTTCGCCGTTGTAATTGTGAATGTGAATGAAGTTGAGCCGCATCTTCGCCATCTGATCGAGGATGAACTTCCAGTCCTCCCATGAGTACGAGGTTGCCGACTGCGGGAAGTTTGTCCATGGCAGGAAACCGCGTATGTGCATTGACGGCGCTTTCTTTTCATTCACCTCAACCCAGGTCAGCGGAGCCTTTTTGTCAGGCAGAATATCTCCTCCAAGAAAGAATCCGATGTGATAGTAGTCGGTCAGAAGTCCGTACACTCCGTACAAACAGCCAGCCTCATCGCTTCCGGCAATGACGATGACGGTTTGTCGATTGAGGTTTGTCTTCTTCAGCATGTATCCCTGCGGGCCGGGATCGGTAGGAGAGACCTCCACTTGATGCGTCGATGCGAGCATCGCAACGATCGAATTCGTACGGGTCTGACCGATGATGAACGACGGGCTGTCCAGACTTTTCGGATCGGTCCGTATCTCGGGCAGAGTACCCGAAAGTTGATAGAGGTAACGCTGAAGCTCCTTCGACGCATATCGCTCAAGCTCAGAAGCCTTCGCACCAATGACGATCTGGGCATCGCCGTTCGTTGGTGACCGGGTAATCTGGGCCAGGGCTGTGTCCGAACCGAAGACGGTTGAGAAGAGCAGCACGCTGCTCAGGAAGGCATTCATATCCATTATCCTTTTGAAGAGGTCGAAGCTTTCGGTCGGTCCCAGAACTTTTCGATTTCTTCCAGTGATTGTCCTTTTGTCTCCGGGACTGCCTTCCAGACGGTGATGACGAGGACCAGGCAGAAGACGGCGTACACATAAAAGGGAAATCCATGATTGAACCGCGCGATGAGCCCCGGATTTTCGTCCATCATGGGAAACGTCTGGGAGACAATGAAGTTAGCGGTCCAAAGGAAAAACGTCGCCACTGACATCGCCCGGCCCCGTATCCTTGTCGGGTATATCTCGGAAAGAATCACCCACGTCACCGGTCCCACCGAGAGAGCGAAACAAGCAATGTAGGCCAGTATGCAGAAAAGAACCCAGAATGAGACCACTGAAAACTGTGCGGCCAATCCCATTGCGATGAGCGAGACTCCCATACCGATCGAGCCAATCATCATTAGCGGCTTACGCCCGAGCCGATCCACAGTCCAGATCGCTATGATGGTGAACGCGAGGTTCACTGCCCCGACCACGATTGTCTGAAGTAACGCAGCATCAGCTCCTGAGCCCAGTTTCTTGAAGATCTCCGGAGCATAATAAAGAAAGACATTGATGCCGGTGACCTGTTGTAGAACGGCCAGTCCGATTCCCAGTATCATGACCTTCCGCCAACCCGTTTGAAAGAGCTGTCCCAGCGTCTCAACTTCTTTGGTGAGGGTCGCTTCGATCGATTGCGTTTCTGCAACTGCATAGGCGTTTCCACCAATCCTGGCAAGGATGCCTCGCGCCTTCTCCTTCGATCCTTTCTCGATGAGCCAGCGCGGGCTCTCGGGGACAAGGATAAGGAGGAGCAAGAAAATGGCAGAAGGAAGAGCCCCCGACGCAAACATCCAGCGCCAGCCGGTTGTGATGTTCCACATTTCGTCGCCGCTCAGAGCAATGAAGTAGTTGACGAAGTAAATGATAAGCATTCCGGTAACGATAGCGAACTGATTAACCGACACCATCCTGCCGCGCACACGAGCTGGTGTGATTTCAGCGATGTACATCGGGGAGGCCATCGATGCCACGCCGACCCCGACCCCGCCAAGCATCCTGAATAAAACGAAGAGATAGAACTCGTTCGGTATCGCGGTCCCGATGGCGGATACAAGAAAGAGAATCCCGGATAGAATGAGCGCCTTCTTTCGGCCCATCCGGTCGCTGAAAATCCCGGCGAATGACACGCCGACAACACAGCCCAGAAGGGCGCTTGCGGCGGCCCACCCCTTCATAGCCGGATCGAGGTGGAAGTGCGATTGGAGAAAACCGATTGCACCCGCGATGACTGCCGTGTCATAGCCGAACAGGAGTCCGCCAAGCGCTGCGACGACGGTCACGAGCGCGATAAAGCGCGGGTTGCCTTTTTCATTCTGAATTGGGTCGTTGGTCATTGAGATCCCTTTGATGGCGTTGGAGATTGGCTTTAGTTGATCTTCTTGATCCTCGCCGCCCACCCTCCTCCTGGTGCCAGATGCAGGTTGACAAAATCTGACTTGCTGATTTGCTTCGACGCCCTTTGGTAGTCGCTGGCGTATCGGTTGGCGTTGATGCCGTCGGCGTAGATGGTCATCTCGTACTTTCCTGCATCGAGAAACTCAAGGTTGATCTGGAAATCCCGTGGTGTCCAGTTCGTCATTGCTCCGACGAACCAGTCGTTTCCTTTCTTTCGGGCCACTGTCACGTATTCTCCGATCTTCGCGTTGAGCACTTTGGTCCGATCCCACGTCGTCGGCACAATGGAAAGAAACTCCATCATGTCCGGTTCGCGATCGTAGTTCGATGGACTGTCGCAGAGCATCTGGAGCGGGCTTTCGTACACGACATACATCGCCAACTGGTGGCAGCGAGTTCCCTGACTCATCGGCTGTGTGAAAATCGGCCGGAAGTTCTCTTTCGTCGCGTTAACCATCGCTCCGGGCGTAAAGTCCATCGCGCCGGCGAACATACGGGTGAAGGGAAGGATCACGTCGTGTTGAGGCGTGATATCAGCCGACCACTTGCTGTTTTCAAGCCCGCGGACTCCTTCGCGTGTAAGAACGTTGGGATAGGTCCGGCTGAGCCCTGTCGGTTTGTAAGAACCATGAAAATCCACGAGCAGATGTCGCTTCGCGGCCTCGATCGCGACCCTTTCATAGAAGTTTACCATTTTTTGATCGTCGCGTTGCATGAAATCGACCTTGATTCCTTTTGCTCCCCACTTCTCGAATTGGTCGAGCGCGTCGGACATCCGGTCGTCCAACGC
>QYQB01000192.1 GCA_007280275.1 bacterium
CCGACCAGCTTGACAAATGGTGCACCGAGTGCAAGCCCCTTGAAAATCTGGTCTTCAAACGTAAAACCGCCAGCGACAGCAAGGGCAGGAACAAACTTCTTCTTGTCGGCCAGGCGTTTTGCATACTGGTAGAGCATTGTATGCAGCTCGACAGGGGGGACTCCCCACTCGTTCATCATTCTCCATGGGCTCATGCCTGTGCCTCCGCCGGCACCGTCGACCGTCAAGAGATCGAGCTTGTACTTCGATGCAAAGGCAACTGCACGAGCGAGATCTGCCGGCCGGTAGGCCCCTGTTTTCAAGAAGATGTACTTTGCACCTGCACCTCGCAATTCCTCGATGCGCTTCGCAAATGATTCCTCAGACACCATGCCGACCCGGGAGTGTCGCTCGAATTCCTTGAACGCTCCCCGTTCAAACGCCTTGATGATGTTTTCATCGGTCGGATCCGGTAGCACGACATACCCGCGCGCATGCAGAACTTGTGCTTTTTTCAGGCTCCTGATCTTGACTTCGCCGCCGATATCCTTGGCCCCTTGGCCCCACTTGAGTTCAACAATGTCCACTCCCAGCTTCTCGATGGCGTACTCCTGAACGCTGAGACGCGTGTCCTCGACATTTGCCTGGACGATGATTGCTCCATAGCCGTTGCGCTGGTGATTCTTGTACAAGTTGACCCGTCGCTTCAAATCGACGGTGTCGATGACACGTCCGTCTTTCATCACCGCTTCCATATCCATGCCGACAACGTTTTCG
Source organism: bacterium (assembly GCA_007280275.1). GTDB lineage: Bacteria > Bacteroidota > Ignavibacteria > UBA10030 > UBA10030 > UBA9647. Next base: position 757 of record QYQB01000192.1, read on the forward strand.
CCGATGGTCAGGCCAGTGCCCGCAAGAGCCGAACCGATCGCAAGGCCCTCCCAGTTATTCTTGGCAACGTCTGTCGACCCGATACCGGGGATGATCCAGGGACTACGAAATTTTATTCCGCCGTCGTGACCGAATGCGACCTCCAGATTCACTTTCGGAAAGATCGCTTTGTCGCTGTCCGCTTCGATGCCGTGAGCTCCAACCGCGGTTCCCATGATATTGAAATGCGAATAGTCGATCGGATAGGATTTCTCTCCGGCAGTTGTAATGACCCCGAACGGCTGAGGGTAAATGACCTCGTGGCCTCGGTATGCAGATTTGCCAATTTCGCACATGCCAATGCAGCCGTCGACACACGTAACACACATGCCTGAAGTAGGCACAACCGATCCTTCGGTTCTGTTTTTCGTAAGAGTCGCTGCGGTGGCGTTGATTCTTGTCAGTGACATTGTTGTTCTCCTTTCGTCAATCCTTTTTGATCTCACAGGCTACGCACGGACTCATGGAGCACATCATATCGTCGAACTGGACCTTTTCGAGGCAGGGCGGACTGAGATTCGCGCAACCTCCACAGATGGCCTGTTCCGGTTGTGTGTATGTGCATCGCAATTGGCAGGCGGGGCAGACATACATGCACCCGCCGCACAGGCGGCATTTTTCCGATTTCATGTCGAACGGCGTACCGAGGGCCCGATGATCGCCCCGTCCCTGGAACCCGATCGCATGTGCCATCATCTGCTCCGAGCACATTCGCGCGCAGAGTCCGCAGAGGATGCAGGTCTCATGCTCCTGCCTGAATCGCTGTTGACGGACCTGATAGGCTGATGCCAGATCCTGAATGACTTTTGACTGAGGGCAGGAAGCCACCATGAGTTCCAGGATCATTTTCCTGGCCCGCACAACACGCGCGGAGGAAGTTCGTACCGTCAATCCTTCTTCAGCACGATAGGTGCAGGACGACACGAGTTTTGACTTCGCCCCCTCTCCGATTTCCACCACACAGAGGCGACACGCTCCGTACGGAGAGAGCCCTTCCATATGGCAAAGGGTAGGGATGGGGAATCCCATGAATTGCGCGGCCTCGAGAATTGTGGACCCTTCGTCGACGGAGACCGTAACGCCGTTCATTTTCAGTTTTATCATGCGAATTGTTCCTTCTGTTCCTCAACGGCGGGTTCTTGCTTCAAGGGTTCGGTAAATTCCAGATCGCACCGCAAACACCTCGCAGCTTCGAGTTTCGCATCTTGTTCGCTGAGCGTGAGTTCTACTTCCATAAACTGATGCTTTCTTGTGTCCATGCCGACTCTCGGTACATCCACCCGTTGAGTTCGAGGAAGCGCGTGACCATTGGTCGGCTCGACGTAATGACGGGGTAGTCGTAGTTCGGAGGGTTGCTTCAGCGGTTGTCCGCGCAGGTAACGATCGATCATGACAGCTGCCTTTTTTCCCGCCGCCACGGCATCGATAACGGTATTGGGGCCCGTGACAACATCGCCGCCGGCAAACACTCCAGGCCGATTTGTACACAGGGTCTCGGGATCGATGCGGATCGTGCCCGTTCGCTCATCAACATCGACTCTATTGACGCCCGCAACGGACACGCAGTCTGTGTCAGATCCTTCGCTGATGGCGACAATCAGAGTGTCCAGCGGCACGATATGCTGGGTGCCCGGAATAGGAACGGGACGCCGCCGTCCGCTTTCGTCAAAGTCCCCTAGTTGATTGTTGATGAATTCAATTCCCGATAACATCCCGTCCTCTTCCAGGATGCCGGTGGGAGCTACCAGGGTCTCGAGGTGTACGCCTTCCTGTATCGCCGCCTCGATCTCTTCCTCGAAGGCCGGCATTTCTTCCCGTGTGCGCCGGTAGTAAAGTGTGACGCCCTTCACGTTGGGTTGTCGAACAGCCACTCGTGCGGCATCCACAGCTGAGTTGCCACCGCCAACGATCCCAACCCGTCCCTTCGCCAGGTTCTCGCCTCGTTGGTTGAACGCTTTCAGGTACTGGATCGATGGATAGACTCCCGGCAGATCCTCTCCTCTGAGGCGGAGCCGGAGGCTCTTGTGCGCTCCGAATGCGAGGAACACGGCAGTGTACCCTTCATCAAAGAGGCTGTCGATGGTAATGTCGCTTCCCAGGGTCGTGCCACATTTCACCGTGATGTTCTCGTCGAGGATGGATTCGATCTCTTTCTCGATCGTCTTTCGCGGTAGACGATAGGCAGGGATCGCGCTGTACAGCATGCCGCCAGGACTTGCATCGCTCTCGAAAATCGACGATTTGTACCCCTTCAGGGAGAGGTAGTGGGCTGCTGCAAGACCTGCGGGGCCCGAGCCTACGATGGCAATGCGCTGAGTGGCGGCAAAATCGTCCGTAGTGCGGACGGGTCTGAATGATAAAGGATCACTGCGGTCGGTGATGAATCGCTTGAGTGCACGAATGGCAATTGCTTCTCCTCCTTGAGTGCCAGCCTTGCATCGTACTTCACATGGGTGGTTGCAGACGCGTGCGCACACCGAGGGGAATGGATTTGCCTCGCGGATAACGTTGTAAGCCTGTTCGTATTCACCTCGTTGAATGTGAGCGATGTATCGCCAGGCTTCTGTGCCAACGGGGCAGGCAGATGCACAAGGAGCCCCGACCACACCTTTGCACACGAACGCGTCGCACCGTTTGTCGTGGATGTGCCGCTTGTATTCATTCCTGAAATATCGCAATGTGCTCAAGACAGGATTCGGAGCTGATTGGCCGAGGCCACACATCGACGTATCTTTTACTACCTGAGCGAGTTCTTCAAGCAATTCCAAATGGCTGTTGGTCCCCTTACCGTTCGAGATGTCCTCGAGTATCTCATACATTCGCTGCGTACCCTTGCGGCAGGAAAAGCACTTGCCGCACGACTCATCCTTCAGGAACCGCATGAAATACTTCGCCAAATCTACCATGCAGGTATTGTCGTCCATGACGATCATGCCCCCGGAACCCATAATCGAGCCCGCAGCAACGAGGCTGTCGTAGTCAATGGTCAAATCGAACATGGAGGAAGGGATGCAGCCTCCCGACGGACCACCTGTCTGCACGGCTTTGATCCTTGCTTTTCCGGACGGTCCGCTACCAACAGTGTGCACAATAGTGTTGATGGTCACGCCCATCGGCACTTCGACAAGTCCAGTGTTTTTTACCTTTCCAACCAGACTGAATATCTTGGTTCCGGAGTTCTTTCTCGTGCCAATCTTCGCAAACTCCTCGCCGCCAATCCTCAGGACGATGGGGATATTCGCCCAGGTTTCGACGTTGTTGATTGCGGTGGGTTTTCCTTCAATTCCTTTCTGTACCGGGAAGGGAGGCCGTTGGCGTGGCTCACCAACTTTTCCCTCGATTGAACGGATCAGGGCTGTCTCCTCACCGCACACGAATGCACCCGCGCCTTTGACCAGCTCAATGTCGAATGAAAGTCCAGTACCAAGGATGTTCTGACCGAGCAGCCCAAGTTCGAGAGCCTGGCGCAAAGCGATCAGAAGATGCTTGATCGCCAGAGGGTATTCATTCCTCACATAGAAAATACCTTTTGTCGCTCCGGTGGCGAATGCGCCGATGAGCATACCCTCGATAACGCTATGAGGATTGCCTTCCAGGACGCTCCGGTCCATATAGGCGCCAGGATCCCCTTCATCCGCGTTGCAGACGAGGAATTTGCCACGAGTACCGTTCTGCTTGGAAAGCAATTCCCATTTCAGGCCCGTCGGAAATCCGGCCCCGCCGCGGCCACGCAGTCCTGAGTTCTTCACTTCTTCGATAGCCCAAACGGGGTCAGCCTGCTCAAGAGTTTTGATGAGAGCCCCGTAACCACCTGACTCGATGTAGTTGGAGATTCGAATGGGGTCGACGCGCTCATTCTGTGAGAGAATCGCCCGCGTTTGTCTCTTGAAAAACGGTATGTCGCTCTGCTTCTCAATGCGACCTCCCGTCTCTGGATCGCGGAAAAGCAGATGGTCCAGCACTTTCCCCTTGGCCACAGCCTCGACAATCTCGGACATTTGGCTGACGTTTACGCGCGGGTAGAACGTCCCCCGCGGCTTGACGAGAACCGACGGTTCCATCTGGCAGTACCCGTGGCAGCCAGTAACCCGTAACCGGACTTTTTCCATCAATCCTCGACTCAGGATATCCCTCTTCGCGATCCGAATCAGGTCATTCGCGCCGCTGGCTTGTCCGCACGTTCCTGCCGGGATCACGATTACTGGTATATGGGGGTCGCTCTCGGCTGTCAAGCGCTGTTGAAGGGTTTTGAAATCTCTTATGGAATGCATTCTCTCGATTGCCATATCCCAGTTCCTCTGATTGAAATCTGCAGTTCGGGGCGCTAAGCGACGGTCGAGGTCTCGAGGTCCAGCATGTGGCTCTTGCATCCTCGCCGGGAACATATTTGTATGATAGCTCCACCACGGACAACCATGGGAACCATTGGTGCATCGCACGCTATGCAATTCGAAGCACCCAGAAGTTCAGCATGGCAGTGCGGACAGAAGAAATGCGCCAGAGTGCCCATGGGAATTTCGCTGCCGGCCTCCACCGTGTAGCTTCCGTACAGCGACGAAAGCCTGAGCCATCCATGTTCTTCCCCGTAGGAAACGGTGACCCGGATTGAAGGATGACCATCCACAAGGTGGGCCGCATCCATGAGTGTGTGGTTACATCGCGGACAACTAACTTCCACCGGGAAGACCCGTTTATCTTCGTGGATTTCGACTCTATCAAGCCCCTCACGTGTCCGTTTGATGATTGACCCGACTTGGCCAGTGTTGACATTCGGGAAATAATGGCCGTCGACGACGACCACTGGTCCAAGTGCACACGCACCAAGGCACATGACAGTCTCTAACGTGAATTCATTGTCGGGCGTTGTCTCTCCGCGGCATTTGATGCCAAGCTGGTCCTCAAATTCCCTTGCTATGGAGGGTCCGCCGCGAACATGACAGGCGGTTCCGAGACAAACTGAAGTCAGGTGTTTCCCCCTGGGCTTGAGCCTAAAGGCCCGATAGAATGTTGCGACGCCATAGATGTCCACCAGGCTCTTTCCGGTTTTATCAGCGACGACCTGAAGGGCATCTCCGGGCAGGTAGCCGAACTGCGACTGTATCTCCTCGAGGATAGAGATAAGGCTCCCGCGACGGTTGTGGTATTTTTCCACGATCGGAAGAATGGTATCGGGATTCATCGTATGCAGACCGGATTGTTGTTATCGATTTATTCTTGTGGAGTTACGATCAGCTAGCCACTCCCAATAAAAGATCTTGTGGCGGAGCCATACCTTTGGCCTATTCAGAAAGGCGCTAGTGCCTGCTTCCACTAGTAGTAGCGATGTCAAAACACAATATTACTTTTTGGAAGCAGCACTAGTTGTAGTGCTCACAATGCCACACGCCCCCTCTTGGCCTTGGAAAAGTGCAATCTTGATAGTGAGTGCACGTTGGACATAGCCCTTTCGGTTGCTCTGAGTCGATCTCCGCCGATTGATGAAGAGCTTGAGTGGTAGCGTGTGGGTAGACATTTTGATTTTGGCGAGGAACCGTGGGCAGCGTGATGGGTCTGAATTCGAAACATTGCGTGATCGTCCGCCCCTGGTGATGAGCGCACAATGCGCGGTCCGCACAATTATCACATATTCCAGGACCGATCACCATCAGCGACATCGCGTCTGTCGTTCCTCCCTTGGTCACCAAACCGTATCTTCGTAGCAACTGCTGTTCCACATTTCGCTTGAGCATCCGGCGCAATCTTGTCTCGAGTGAGATGTAGGAGTGCGACATTTGGCCGAATACTCTGCGGGTTCTCAATTATGAAACGAGCAACAAGGAGAAAGAATCTGCTGAATGATTTGAGGTAGGGAATTATGAATCAGTGGGGTGAAACTCCCCATTGTGAAAGAAATGGGAGCAGGTGCTCCAGGGCAGATTGCAGTAGCAGATCTTACAAAGCGCGAAGGGATAGAGTCCGGGGGAGGGCGATCGGAACGCTATATGTCGATGCCATAGTTTCTCATTTTCTCCCGCAAAGTCTTTCGATCGATTTGGAGGATTTCAGCGGTACGTGACTTGTTGCCATTGACACTGGCAAGCACGCTTCGAATATGGTCTGCCTCCACCTCCGCGAGAGAACGATGAACGCGGGACCCTTTCAGTGCGGTGAAACGCATGAGAGCGGGGAGATCAGGGGTGTCGATGACGTCGTTCTCACTCATGACGACAAGGCGCTGGATGAGGTTCTCGAGTTCCCGCACGTTGCCCGGCCATGTACAAGTTTTCAATGCCTGAAGGACCCCATCCGAAAAACGAGGCACAGGTTTGGCGAGCTCAGCCGCGAACCGCGACGCGAAATGCTGTGTGAGGAGCAGGACATCATCCCCGCGGTCTCGCAACGGCGGAATCTCCGAAGCGAGGACATTGATCCGGAAGAAAAGGTCTTCCCGGAATAGTCCCTTTCTGATCAGCGTTGGCAAGTCCTTGTTTGTCGCCGCAATGATCCTCACGTCCACCTTTCGCGACTGTGTTGCGCCAACCATGCAGACTTCCTTGTCCTGGAGAACTCGCAGGAGCTTTGCCTGCATGGAAGGACTCGTGTCGCTGATTTCATCCAGAAATACCGACCCTCCGTCTGCAGTCTGAAAGAAGCCGGCCCGCGTTTCCGTCGCACCCGTGAACGCTCCCTTGAGGTGACCAAAAAGCTCACTCTCAAGCAGTCCTTCAGGAATGCCCCCGCAGTTCACAGGGACGAAGGGGGCTGCCGCTCTCGGGCTGCCGTAGTGGATCGCGCGGGCTACAAGTTCTTTGCCCGTTCCGCTTTCCCCTGTCAACAGCGCCGTGGCCGCAGTTGAAGCTGCTTTGGAAATGAAAGCGATGACCTTCTGAATGCTGGGAGATTCTCCGATGATGCCAAATGTGGTTTTTGTCGGAGTCTCCGGTGTGTCACAGGAAGCACGCCGACGATGCAATTTGCTGAATGCACGTTTTACAGCGTCAAAGAGCTCCTCGTCAGTGAAAGGCTTGGGCAAATATTCTTCGGCCCCCGTTTTGACCGCTTTTACTGCGCTTTCCACGGAGGCGAAGCCGGTAATCATGATGACCTCGGTGTCCTTGAAGTTCTCTCTAACATGCCGTATCAACTCCATGCCGCTCACTTTCGGCATCTTGAAGTCTGTGATAACCAAGTCGACAGGTCTTGAGTCAAGGATGCAGATCGCTTCTTCAACGCCGGGAGCGGTCAAAACCTGGTAACCCTTCCATGTCAGGTTACGCCGAAACACCTCCAACGTGTCCGGTGCGTCGTCCACGACAAGGATGCTCAGATGATCAGACGGCTGTTTCATCCCGATTGACTGTGAAATGTTCTGTCCGGACTTTGGTGAGAGGAATACGAATCTCGAACAACGATCCCTGGCCCTGTTTGCTTTCGACGCGTATGGATCCGCCATGAGATGACACAATCCCGTGAACCACGGACAAGCCGAGTCCCGTCCCTTGTCCCGCTCCTTTTGTCGTGAAGAAGGGCGTGAAGATATTCTTCAAGACCTCTTCATTCATGCCGATTCCGGTGTCCTCTACGGTGAGCCAGGCGTTTAGATCGTCCGCATGGGTTCGGATTGTCAGCGTGCCGCCGAGTGGCATTGCCTGGATTGCGTTCACGACAATATTGACCAGCGCCTGGTGGAGCTGCACGGGATCGGCGGCTATGGCGGGCAGGTTGGAGCATAGTTCACGCATGACCTTGATGCCAGCCTTTACACATCGGGACTCGAGAAAATACAATCCATCTTCGACGATGGTGTTCAGATTGGTTTCAACTTTCTCCGGAGTCTGTTGACGTGCAAACGTGACGAGCTTCTTCACCACCTCGCGGGCGTGGAGCGAGGCCTTGATGATGCGTTCGATGTCCTTTTGCGTTTGACTGTTAAGCTCCGATGATTTCTTGACAAGTTGAGAAAATCCGAGGATGCTTTCGAGAGGTTCATTCAACTCGTGTGCCACGCCAGCAGCAAGCTGGCCGATGGTGGCAAGTCGGTCGGCATGCATAAGCTGGTTCAGGAGCCTGCTGCGTTCTTTTTCCAGCAACTTCCGCTCGATGAGAAGTCCGATTTCGCCGGCGACGGTGTCGATCAGTCGGCGTTCTTCCTTCATGAATGGTCCTTCGTCGAGTTCGGGCTTTTCAGCTGAGAGAACCACTTCCACGTTGCCGCGGGGTGCCCCGTTCACAACGATCTCTGCCTCCTGTTTTCCATGACCATGCTGGGCCGATGTTGAAAAAAATACTTTGTCGTCAAACGAAATTTGCGCTGACGTGATCTCCGGATAAAGCCACGCGGGAGGGAGCAACTCGACGATCGATTGAAGGAGTGTGTCAATGGTGAGACCCGGCTGAAGGGCAAGCTGGACGATGCCATAGAGACATCTCAACTCCTTGACCCGTTCCCGCAAGGAAACGCCGGTTCGCCGCTGCACAAATGCATCGCCAAGCGTCTGAGCGACATCCTGGTAAAGGTCAATCTCGTCCTGAGTGAAGTAGTTTTTCTTGTTGCTCTTGAGTTGCAGTACTCCATCAATACTGTCTTCAACAGCGATGGGGATCAGCGCAACGGAGCGCCACGAGTCGCGGGGATGGATACGCTGAGTGTGCCTGCGGCCATCCATTGTCCACTGAACGCTCAACCCGCGTGCGGCATCGCCTGTCCAGGTTGTTTTGAACTGACGGACAGTGCTGACGGGAGTCGTTTCTGGATCGCCGTTCAAGATTGCCCAACAGATGTCGGCCACATTGGAGATTGTTCCCAGGGCCGAGGGAGGCTCGTTCGGTTCGTGCTCGCGTGGAGGAATGATTTCGAAACGGAAGGATTTGCGGGACTGCAAAACCTCACCGCAAAACCGGTGGTCGTGTTCCTTGATCCAGATTTCAACAGAATCACAACCGGAGAATTCTGACACCATCATGCACACTTCCTGAAGGAAATCGAATCTGAGAAGCCCTTTGTGCGCACAGCCCAAGATGCCGTGTGAAAGGGCGCGAAATCCTCCAACAATTCTGTGATGGTGCACGGTGGAAGTCCCCTTTGACTCCCGCGTTTTCATTCTCTTCTCCGGTCGTCTCACATGCTTCCGGTGCTCCTTCGTAGGTTTCCTGACATCCGACTGGCGCTAGTGCGGAGAGTAGTACGATGGACAACGTAAGTCAAAAAGGCGAGGAAGTCAAAACGATGTCGACTGGGGAGCCAGATTTCAGCAAGAATGCCCTCCGCGCCCATTTCCATTTCTGCCACTAATCCTCGACTGCCTTAAATCCGCGATAGATAGGCCAAGCTATCGGGAACTGATTTTGGAGAGGAAGAACCTTGGTGAAGGCGGCTGTGGGTGGAGAAACAGGATCAAGTCAAGTGAGGTATAGGGTGGTACTGGGGAAGAACGAGGTCCA
>QYQB01000007.1 GCA_007280275.1 bacterium
ACCATACGCGGGTCTCTTGTCAAAAGGCCGGCATTCCGAAGGTTCTGCCTGTGGTCCTCGTCGATGGACACGAGTGATCTGGCAATACCAAGCTTTATCGCCCCAGCCTGGCCTGTCTGACCGCCCCCTTCAACCCGGACCTTCGCGTCGTAGCGGCCCTGCGTTGCCGTCGCCTCAAAAGGTTTAAGGACTTCCTCCCGCAAAACTGCGATCGGAAAATATATCTCCAGTTCTTTCTTGTTGATAGTAACCTTGCCGGATCCGTCCGTGAGCATCACGCGAGCAACGGCAGTTTTCCGACGACCAACGGTCATAATTGGTGGCATCGATATCCTTGTAAAGTGATGACGTTACAGTGAAAGGGGCTCGGGCATCTGAGCGCTGTGTGGATGTTCAGAGCCGACGTACACCTTGAGTTTCTTGATCATTCTGCGTCCAAGACGATTGTGTGGAAGCATGCCCTTCACAGCATGTTCGAGCATCATATGCGGTTTGGTCTTTACCACATCTTTGATCGACTCAAACCTCGCTCCGCCCGGGTACAACGTGTTGTGATAGTATTCCTTGAGTTCCTGACGCTTGCCAGTTACAACCACTTTTTCCGCATTGATCACGACTACAAAATCACCAAGGTCTGCATTTGGTGTGAATGTCGGTTTGTGCTTGCCCCGGATAATATGGGCAATTTTGGAAGCGATACGACCCAAGGTCTTCCCGCTGGCATCGACAACGAACCACTTCTGGTCGACATGTTCCTGTGTGAAAAACCTGGTCTTTGATGACAATTCCACGCCTGCCTCCGGATCAAAAGAAAAATTCTCAGCTTCAAGTTTGAGTTTTTAATATACCGCTCTTTGGCTGGAAAGTCAACGATTTTTTGGGTGGGGTGAAGCCGGCTATCCATCAGCCTGGCAAAGTGCCCCAGCGCGGGGGCTACACAGGACAGGGAACCACTTTGGCTAGACCTGATTTTCAGCGTGGTAGGAGCTGCGTACCAACGGACCCGACTCTACGTGCCTGAAGCCCATTTCCAAGCCGAGTTCCTTGAGCATTTTGAACTCGTCAGGATGGGCATACCGATCAACCGGCAGATGCTTGTAGGTGGGCTGCAAATACTGCCCAAGCGTGAGGATATCGCAGTTCGCTTTCCGGACATCCTTCATCACCTCAATAACTTCATCGGTCTTCTCGCCGATCCCGAGCATCAAGCCGGTTTTCGTGACGATTCCACGGCGCTTCGATCGCTCCAGGACCTCCAGGGATTGAAGGTAATTAGCCTGGGGCCTCACGGTCCGATAAAGGTTTGGAACGGTCTCCAGATTATGGTTCAGAATGTCGGGTCGGGCATCCAGGACAATGTTCAATGCTTCTTCGCTTCCCTTGAAATCCGGGATCAACACCTCAACCGTCACGCCAGACACTTCGCTGTGAATCAGTCGAATCGTCTCAGCAAAAATCGGTGCACCGCCGTCCTTGCGCTCGTCACGGTTTACCGATGTGATAACGGCGTGACGAATGCTCATCAGCTTGACGGCGTCAACGACCCTCCGCGGCTCATCCCAATCAAGTCCGTAATCGGGGCGCCCAGTTTTCACGGCACAGAATCCGCACGAGCGGGTGCAAATATCCCCCAGGATCATGAACGTCGCAGTCCCGGAGTGCCAGCACTCTCCCATATTCGGGCAACGAGCTTCTTCACACACGGTATGCAGCCGATGAGTATCGATGATGTCCTTCAGCTTCGCGTACCCTTCGCCACCCGGAATCTTCGCCTTCAGCCACTCAGGTCGCCGTGAACGCTGAGATTCTGCTTTTCCTGCGGGGAGTTTTTCAGATGTCAACGCCACTCAGAATACCCTCGTGAAATCATATTGTTCAAGATTGGAAACCACCTTGGCCAGGAACTGCCCGCCAAGCGCACCATCGATGATGCGATGGTCGAACGCGAGCGTAAGGTAGACCATGGATCGGACGGCGATTGAATCGTTTCCCGCGGCATCCGTCAGGACCACGGGACGCTTCTTTATTGCACCGACGCCGAGAATCGCCACCTGCGGCTGATTGATGATCGGCATCCCGATGATGTTTCCGAAAACGCCATAATTCGTCACCGTGAATGTTCCGCCCTGGATTTCCTCAGGCATCAAACGCTTTGTCCGGGTCCGGACAGCAAGATCATTGATCGCTCGTGCAATTTCGAAGAAGTTCTTTCCATCTGCGTTCTTGATGACCGGGACGATCAGCCCACTGGGAGATGCGACGGCAATCCCGAAATTTATCGATTTCTTGAGAATGATCTTGTCACCCTCGACGGAGCTATTGAGCAGTGGAAACGCTTTCAATGCTCTTACAGTCGCATCGACGATGAACGGCATGAAAGTGAGCTTGAAACCTTCCTGCTGTTCGAATCGATCACCGTTCTTCGACCGAAACTCAATGATTCTTGAGAGATCGCACTCAGAGATGGCTTCGACATGAGGAGATGTGCGAACACTCCGCACCATGTGTTCTGCCATCTTCAACTGAACGTTCTCCATCTGAACTACTTCGAAGTGGGGCGGCGGGTACTTCAGCTGGAGTTTCTTGATGTCGATGCGCTCGACCGTTGCCTGCGCAGATAAGGCGGGTCCGGTCGCCCGTTTCTTGAGATATTCTTCTACGTCCTTCTTTGTGAGCCGACCTGCGATCCCGGAGCCATCGAGGTGGTCCAATTCCTCAAGAGCAACCCTTTCCTTCCTGGCGATGGCCCGAACCAACGGTGAATAGAAGCGCCCCCCTCCAGGTTTTGTCTCTTTCTTGATTGGCTCTTCGAAGGTTGCCGCCCTTGGCGGAGTAGCGACCGAAGGACCTTCAGGCGGCTTTGAATCAACCGGCGGAACCGGCGCTGGCAGTTCTATCGCGACAGAAGCCGCATTTGTCTGGATGACTGCTATCACCGTGCCTACGTCGACAGTCTCTCCTTCAGGGACTATGATTTTCGAAAGGAATCCCGCCGCCGGCGATGGAATCTCTGAGTCAACCTTGTCCGTACTGATCTCAAGAATCGACTCGTCCTGTGCGATCTTCTCGCCGGGCTTCTTCATCCAGCGAAGGATCTTCCCTTCCTGAATACTCTCCCCCATCTTCGGCATCACAACGTCCACAAGCATTGGAGGGCTCCTTCAGTATGCGGCAAGTTCTTCGAGGGCTGCGATGATCTTTCCCTCATTGGGAAGCATTTCGTTCTCAAGCGGGGGACTGTAAGGCACCGGAGTATCGAGAGCTGCAACTCGCTTCACCGGGGCATCGAGGTACTCAAAACAATGTTGTGCAATCAACGCCGCAATCTCCGCCCCGAATCCGGCTGTGATCGTGTCTTCATGAGCAATCAAAACCTTGCCGGTCTTTTTCACAGAGGTGTAGATAGCATCCGTATCGAGGGGGTTGATCGTACGTAGGTCGATGACCTCAACACTCACTCCGCGATCTTCAATTTTTCGTGCAGCCTCAAGTGACTTCTGGACCAAGGCGCCGTACGTAATGAGGCTGATGTCAGTCCCCTGCCGCTTGACGCAAGCGATTCCAAACGGAAGCACATAATTTTCATCCGGCTCGAGTGAGGCGGCGTATCCTTGCCGGTACAATCCCTTGTGCTCCATGAAAATCACAGGATCGTCGCCTCGTATGGCAGCCTTGAGAAGACCTTTCGCGTCAGCCGCATTGGAGGGGAAGGCCAGGCGGATTCCCGGGACGTGAGCGAGTATGCTCTCAAGGCATTGGCTGTGATAATGCCCTCCGTGGATATACCCACCTACCGGGACGCGTATAACAAATGGACACGGCCACCCGTTATTTGAGCGGTACCGGAACATCGCAATCTCATCGCGGATTTGCATGAACGCAGGCCAGATATAGTCACCGAACTGAATCTCCGGAACCGGCGACCATCCTTTCAGCGCGAGGCCCGCAGCCACGCCGATAATGCTCGCTTCGGCCAGCGGTGAATTGAATGCACGCGAGACGCCATAGTTCGTCGAGATGCCTTTCGTTGCAGTGAAGACTCCGCCTTTACCATCTGCCACATCCTGACCGAAGATGATCATCTTCGGGTTGCGCGCCATTTCTTCTTTCAAAGCATGATTGATCGCGTCAACGAGTACTACCTTCGGTCCCGTATGCGTCGGTTCCACAAAATCTCGCGGAGGATTTGCGTGAGCACTGCCGTAAACGTAATGCTGTACCGTCGAAGGATCCGGCAACGGGCGGGACTCAGCCCACGTCGCAGCCGCATCGACTGTTTCCTTCGCCTCAGCCTGAATCTGCGTCGCTTCTTTGTCGGTGATGAGGCCTTCTTCGATCAGGTAGTGAGTCATGATCGGATTGGGATCTCTGGCCTTGTCCCGTTCGACATCTTCTTTGCTTCGATACTTGAGCTGATCGTCTGAGGAAGAGTGTGGAAGGAGCCGGACCACGTTCGCACGGATCAGGGACGGACCGCCCCCCTTACGAGCCCGGCCGACCGCTTTCTGCATCGCCGTATAGACTTCAGTGAAGTTCGACCCATCAACATCGAATCGTTCCAGTCCTTTGAAACCGCTGACGACTTCAAACACCGATCCGCCTGCCGTCTGACTTTCCACAGGAACCGATATTGCATAGCGGTTGTCCTGGATGAAAAAGATGACAGGATACGTATCCCGCGCAGCCCAGTTGACAGCTTCGAAAAACTCCCCTTCGCTCGTTGCCCCTTCGCCGGAAGATACATAGACAACCTCGTCCGTCCGTTCCTTCTTGCAAGCCATGGCAACGCCCACTGCCTGAAGGTATTGCGTGCCGGTCGGGCTTGACTGAGTGGGGATCCGAATATCGGGCCTGCCGTAATGGCCCTGGGGCTGGCGTCCGCCTGTAGTGGGATCTTCAGCGCGGTGCAGAGCGGAAAGGAAAATGTCCTCGATCGTCATGCCCATATGAAGCGCAAACGCCATGTCGCGGTAGTACGGGAATCCCCAGTCATGGTTCGGTCTGAGAGCTGCTGCCGCTGCAACCTGAGCCGCCTCATGGCCAGAACCGCCGATATGAAAGAAGCACTTCCCCTGCTTCAGCATGATGAGGATCTTCTCGTCTGCGCGACGAGCGACCAGCATCGTGCGATATGCCCGTAGGAGCTCTTCTTTCGAGAGCTTGACCGTACCCGGCTCCCGCGCTGCAACACGTGACTGTGTTGTAGGCATGGTTTCAACATCTCCTCTCGTCAGGACATCCCCTCGACGGATTATTCCTGCGATGACTGGATTTGAAGTGACTCAATACGTTGTCGGAGCGATTCAGCAGAGACCAGTACTGGCGTACAACCAAAAACCCCCGAAAAAGATTCCGCCAGCTTGTGTTCGACATCCTCGATTGGAATTTCCCTTCCAAGGGAGCGTTGCATCGAGGTTATGCCTTTATGGAAAATGCCGCACGGGATGATGCGCTCAAACTTCTGAAGATCCGTGTTTACGTTCAGGGCGAAGCCGTGCATGGTTATCCACTTGCTCACCTTGACTCCGATCGCAGCGATCTTTTCTCCACGTACCCACACCCCCGTCATGCCCGCTTCCCGCTCTCCATGGATGCCAAAAGCATCCAGGAGATCGATGAGAACATCCTCAAGTGAGCGTAAGTACTTGTGGATATCCGGAGAGTATTTGTTGAGGTCCAAAATCGGATAGCCGACAATCTGGCCGGGGCCATGGTAGGTGATATCGCCTCCCCGGTCAATCCGAAACACCTCTGTTCCATCGTTGCTGAGCTCTGCGTCCGATGCGAGAAGATGATTAGCGTCCCCTCCCTTTCCCAAGGTATAGACGTGCTCGTGCTCTGTGAGAAGCAGGACATCGTCGATGAGGCCATGAAGCCGCAGATCGAAGACCCGTTGCTGTAAGTCCCAAGCTTCAGCATATCGGGTCCGGCCAAGATTCGAGACTAAGATCTGCATTCTTCCTCAGAACGTAGGCATGCTAGAGATGAATTGCGTGTCCGAATGCGTCTCCGGCAGCTTCCATGATCGCTTCAGACAGTGTGGGATGAGCATGCATGGTCCGGTGAATCTCTTCATTCGTCGTTTCGAGTGCTCTCGCTAGGACAAGCTCGGCGATCAGCTCGGTCGCCTCCGCGCCAAAAATGTGGGCACCGAGGAGCTCGCCGTATTTCTCATCGAAGATCAGCTTGACGGTTCCTTCTGTCGCGCCAATCGCCATCGCCTTGCCGAGCGGACGGTAGGGGAAACGACCGACTTTGATCTTGTATCCAGCCGCGACGGCGGCTTCTTCCGTCATTCCGACGCTGGCAAGTTGCGGCTGGCAATACGTGCAGCTCGGGATATTCGAACGATCGAAGCCGCGGACCGATTTCCCCGCGAAATGTTCGACGGCAACAACGCCTTGCTGAGAAGCAGCGTGAGCGAGCCAGGGTGGACCGGAGACATCGCCAATGGCGTAGATTCCATCAACGGTCGTCTTGCCAAATTTATCTACGACGATGGCGCCTTTTTCAACCTTGACGCCTACGGCTTCCAAACCCAGATCCTCGACATTACCCTGAACACCGACTGCCATGAGAGCAATATCACCCTTCACGTCTGACGTACCTTCCTTTGTGCTGATTTTCAGGCCGACGTCGTTTCCAACAACGACTGATTCCACTTTCGCATTCGTGAGAATTTCAATTCCTTGCTTCTTGAGGCTCGATTCGAGGAGTTTCGTTATTTCTCTGTCTTCCTTCGGCAACACCGACGCCAACATCTCGATGATGGTGACTTTCGTTCCGAACGTATTGTAGAAATAGGCAAACTCGATGCCGATGGCACCACCTCCGATGACGAGAAGTGATTTTGGTACTTCAGGGAGCGTCATAGCCTCTGTACTCGTGATAATTTTTTTCCTGTCGATCGTGGCCCCGGGAATGGATCGTGGCCTTCCACCTGTGGCGAGAATCGTGTACTTCGTCTTCACCGTATCGACAACCTTGCCATCCTTCGTAACCTCGATAGCGTTCTTCCCCGTGAGCCTTGCCGTCCCGCTGACAACCTCGATCTTGTTCTTCTTCATCAAGTACTCCACCCCTTTCGAGATCCGATCGGCGACATCCCGACTGCGCTTGATGATCTTTCCGAAGTCAAATGTCAAATCCCTGTACGAAAACCCAAATTCCTCGGCCTTTTTGAAAGAGTTGTACAGCTCGGCGCTCTTCAGCAGGGCTTTTGAGGGGATGCAGCCCCAATTGAGGCAGATACCACCGAGTTTGTCACGCTCGATGATGCCCACTTTCATTCCCAGCTGTGCAGCCCGGATGGCTGCCACGTATCCACCGGGGCCACCCCCAATGACGGTGACATCAAACTGTTTTTCAGCCATGGATATCCTTTCGAGGTTAAGCAGGAAACTTTCGCGGAGGCGTTCTCTCCGGGGAAGCAGGACGGGATCGAGAACAGGAACTAAGTTGAAAGACGCGACTGCAATATAGCCATAAGTGAAAAAAAAGGCAACCAGCCTCCAGCCGCCCAGGCAAGGCCGACTCGGCCGATGACGACGCTGAAGGCGACCCTTGACCGAGGAGGCAGCGGCAGAAAGGAACATGCATTAGGACACAGATTGCGATTGATTCTCTATCACTTTTCACGTACAATGATGCAAAATTTCGTGCGGGATGACTGAGAAAGAACAGCGAGTTGTCATTTCAAATCGGAAGGCGCGGCACGACTATTTCATCCTTGACACGGTAGAAGCAGGCCTTGTGCTGAATGGGACAGAAGTAAAGTCCCTCCGTGCGGGGAACGCGAACCTGCTGGACAGTCACGCTCTCGTGAAAAATGGAGAGATGTGGCTCCTCGGGATGCATATCAGCCCATACAAGCAGGCCAGCTTTGAAAAGCACGACCCTCGGCGCACACGCAAATTGCTGCTCAGCAAGCGCGAGATCAGACGGTTGCTCGGGAAGGTCCAGGAAAAAGGGCTGACGATTATTCCCCTCTCGATCTATTTTAAGGGGGCCTACGCAAAGGTGGAACTGGCCATAGCGCAGGGGAAAAAGAGTTACGACAAGCGGCAAGCTCTCAAGGAACGCGATGCCAAGCGTGACATCGCACAACGGTTACGAAGAACGACAGACTAACAGGAGACTCACGAAGGAATTGTTCCCTCCTCTGAACGAACAGATGGACCTCATCAGGCGAGGCGTTTCGGAAATCATCCCCGAAGACGACCTCGTCAAGAAGTTAGAGAAATCTATCAAGACCAATACACCCCTCCGTGTGAAACTCGGCTGCGATCCCAGCCGGCCTGATCTCCACCTCGGCCATTCGGTAGTCCTCCGCAAGTTGCGCCAGTTCCAGGATCTTGGTCACCAGGCAATCCTCATCATCGGGGACTTCACCGGCATGATCGGTGATCCCTCCGGCCGCAACAAGACTCGGCCTTCCCTGACGATCGAAGAGACCCGCCTCAACGGCAAGTCATATTTCGAACAGGCAACAAAAATCCTCGCGACGCAAGGCGTTCGAATGGAATATAATTCGCAATGGCTTGCCAAGATGAATTTCTCGGATGTAGTCGTCCTCGCGGGTAAGTACACGGTGGCACGAATGCTCGAACGCGACGACTTCACAAACCGGTACAAAGCCGGTGAGCCAATAAGCGTTCACGAGTTTCTCTACCCGCTGGCACAGGCCATGGATTCCGTCGCAATCGAATCTGATGTCGAACTCGGCGGGACCGATCAGAAGTTCAACCTGCTGGTTGGTCGCGACATTCAACGTGAGTACGGACTTGAACCCCAGGTCATCGTGACGACTCCCCTGCTTGTCGGTACGGACGGCGTCGAAAAGATGAGCAAGTCCTACGACAACTACATTGGCATCAGTGAACCGGCGCGAGAGATGTATGGGAAGACTCTGCGAATTCCCGATAACCTCATTTACACGTATTTCGAACTCGCGAGTGATGTATCCAACAGGGATCTGGCAGAAATCAAACAACAGTTGCAGGATTCTTCCCTCAATCCGCGGGATCTGAAACGGAAGCTTGCGCGCACACTCGTGACGATGTACCACAACAGCGAGGAGGCGCAGTCTGCTGAGGCGGAGTTTGACAGGATTTTCATTGATAAAGAAGTCCCGGATGTGATCGAAGACTTTGTTCTCGGCGACGGCGTCGTCGAAACGACCGTCGTGGGTCTGCTCGCCATCTCAAAGCTTGCATCGTCGAAGAGCGAGGCCAGGCGCTTGATTGAACAGGGGGGTGTCTCCATCAACGGGGAGCGTGTCACAGATCTGAACACAGCCATACCTCAGGCTAAAGCGTTTGTTGTCAAAGTCGGGAAAAGAAAATTCCTGAGAATCGTCCAAGCTTGATCATTCGCACTCACATACAA
>QYQB01000171.1 GCA_007280275.1 bacterium
AGTTTTTATCGCGGAGACGCCGAGACCGCAGAGAATCGCAGAGAACAAAGTCAATATCTCCGCGTACCTCCGCGAACTCTGCGTCTCCGCGTTGAGAACCAAAAACAAATAAAACACAACCTTGATTTCTAGACCCGGCACTAGTCTGGCTTTTGTGTCTTGCAGCTTCTCTATAGCTGCCGCCGACGATATCCGGATCTCACGCTACCTACTTCAAGCCCCTCTTTTGCAGCAGAGGTTCGATGGTCGGCTTCCTGCCCCGGAATCGCTCATACAGCTTCATCGCGTCCTCAGTCCCACCTCGTTCAAGAATGTTTTCCCGAAACGATTTTGCTGTTGCCTGATCGAAGAGTCCTTTTTCCTTAAACGCCTGAAACGCGTCCTGCACGAGCACTTCTGCCCAGATGTAGCTGTAGTATCCTGCAGAGTACCCGCCGCTGAAGATATGTGCAAAGAACGGGCTCCGGTAACGGACCACAATCTCAGGGATCAACTGCATGTTCTCGAGAGATTTCTTTTCGAATGCGCTCGCATCGACGGGTTTTGTGTCCGTCAGCGTATGCCAGTCCATATCGAGGAATGAGGCGGACAGGTATTCGACTGTCGTAAATCCCTGGTTGAATTTCCCGCTGTTGCTGATCTTGTCGATGAGCGTTTGCGGAATAATTTCTCCCGTCTGGTAGTGGCGGGCGTACGACTTCAGCACTTCCGGCTCGAAAGCCCACTCTTCCATTATCTGTGATGGAAGCTCCACAAAATCCCTCGGAACCGAGAAGCCTCTGTACGTTACATTGGAAAGCAATCCGGCGAGGGCGTGGCCGAACTCGTGGAACAGAGTTCCGGCTTCTTCGAGGCTTAGGAGGGCTGGCTTGTCGCCTGCTGGCCTGGAGAAGTTGCCGACATTGTACATCAGGGGCGTGATGAATGTGTCGCCGCGACGTTCCTGGCGGCGGTACGAGCTGCACCACGCTCCGGCGCGTTTCCCCGGTCTGGGAAAATAATCGGTGTACAGTAGTCCGACGTGAGAGCCATCAGCCCGTTGCACTTCAAACACCTTCACTTCTTCCGAGTAGGTCGGTATATCATTTCGTTCACTAAACTGAATACCGTACAGCTTGCCTGCGACCGAGAAGGCCCCCTTTCGTACGTTGTCCAGAAGGAAGTAGGGGCGGAGCTCATTCTCGTCCAGGTCATATTTTTCCTTTCTGATCTTCTCGGCGTAGTACCACCAGTCCCATGCCGCGAGGTTGAACGTGCCCCCGTTTTTCTCGATCATCGCCTGCATTTCAGCGCGTTCCTGTTTTGCGACTTTCAGGGCGGGTTTCCAAAGCTTGTTCAGAAAGTCATACACAGCTTTGGGATTCTTTGCCATGTTCTGCTCAAGTGTGAAGTCGGCAAAACTCTTATAGCCCAGGAGTTTCGAACGCTCGACGCGAAGGGCAGCGATCATTGCGACAATCTTCTTGTTGTCGTACTGATTGTTGTTGTCTCCGCGCATGATGTAACCCTTGAGCAATTTCTCACGTAGAGCGCGGTTCTCCGCATATTGGAGGAAAGGAATCATGCTCGGCTTTTGGAGTGTGAACACCCATTTGCCTTCCATCTTGGCCTTCTTTGCAGCGTCTGCCGCACCTGCTATGATGGTCGGAGACAAACCGGTGAGGTCGTCCGTCTTGTCGATCACGAGGCGGAAGGTGTTCGTTTCTTTTAGGACGTTCTCCTCGAATTTCAGCCGAAGCATCGAGGATTCTTCGTTGATGTTCCGAAAGCGCTCTTTCGCCGGGCCGGAGAGATTAGCACCACCGCGCACGAAATCTTTGTAGGTGTCGTCGAGCAGCTTTGATTGTTCGGGAGTGAGCTTCAAAGACTTTTTTTGGACATAGACCGCCTTCACACGCTGAAAGAGTTTTTCGTTGAGGTTAATATCGTCCCTGTGTTTGGAGAGCATCGGCGTCACTTCGTTCGCAATCTTCTGCAGCTCATCGGTCGTGTTGGCTCCGCGCAAGCTGCCAAAGACCACGTTCACCTTCTCCAACAAACCGCCGCTTCGGCCGAAGGATTCGATAGTATTCTGAAATGTCGGGGGCTGGGGATTGTTGACAAGGGCGTCGATCTCCAGTTTCTGCTCTTCCATGGCTTTTCGAAATGCCGGCATGTAATGTTCGATCTTGATCAGAGGGAAGGGAGGAGTTTTGAAAGGAGTGGTGTACTCAGTAAGGAAGGGATTGGGTGTAACTGCCTCCTTCTCCTGCTGTGCGGCGGAGAGAGAAAAAAGAAGAAGGCATGCGCATGCGAGAAATGCGGATTTCATAGAAGGACTCCCTGTCTGATTGTGTGAGTTCGTTCACGGTGCGGATCCAATATAGGTGAATCTTGCCTCGTGAAAAAGAGATGTGGTTCCAGAGAAATCCGGTTTTGGTCGTGTTTCCTTGAGTGGTTCGTTCAGGGCGTGGAAGTCTGCCAAATCGCAGTTGCTCCAAAAGGGTTTCTCGCGAGGACATTCCCAAAATTGACAACCAGCTCTCCAAAATGCCAGAACCTTGGAAAGAACCCGTGGTTAACCACAAAGGCACAAAGAAAATCAAGGGAAGACGGGAAGATCTCTCACATCTCGTGTCTTCTGCGCCAGAGGCGCATGAGCCTTGGGCTCAGTGACTTTCCCGCCTGCCAGGAAGAACTGCGTTGGCAGGCGGGGTGGTGGCTCTTTTCAACCACACGTCATGCAAAAGCCCCCGCTGTTGAGCGAGGGCTTTTCTGTCTTAAGGGTGATTCGAAGTAAAAGGAGAAATAAGGTGGGCTGGCCCTCCGCGTGGGCCAGCCCTGTAGGCCGTCGTCCATTACGCAATTACTGCGCAATGGCCGCGGCTGCGTCATTGATCGCCTTCTGGAATTCATCGATGGATTCGCCGAAGACCCGGACTGTTACACGTTTTTTCTCCTCTCCGTCGATCTTGTTCTCGCTGATGGAGAGGTACTTGTGACCGTTCTTCGCTTCCTTGAGATCGACGAAGTACGTCGTCCGCCCTGAGCGGACCATCGTGGAGTACAAAGCACTGTTGTTTGCCATGGCAACCTCCGTACGGTTAATGATTGATTGTGGTTTGTCCTTAGGTTTTTCTCTAAGGAGAGTTGGACAGTGAAACTGAGAGGCTTTGTTTGTATTGCTGAAGCGTAAATGTGCGGGCCAGGTGTTGCAAGAGTCATTGTCACGACAAGGACCCTTGTTGGAGTCAGCACGACTCTAAAGAAGGTGCCGTCATCCTGTGAAGGAATGCGTCACGAAAAGCAGGGATGTTGAACCTCTGAAATGCAACATGGTTGTGGCAGCTGCCGTGCTATGAGGACCGAAGAAGGATTGAAGCGAGTGAATTCTGTCGCTGACGGGGTCTGGTCAGTTCTCTGACTTTCCGTAGAAGCGGTGAATCGCAGCGACGATAGAATCGCGGGAAGCGGAGACGGCTTTGACTTTTGTTTTCTTACCCAGAATAATCCGGACGTCGGTCAGGAGACTGCGGCGGAAGAACTGTGGGACGGCAACAATCATGACATCATTCTTGAGCGCGATCGGGAGAATGGTGAGCTCGAGAGCCAACCTTTTTGAAATCAGTTTCAGGGCCTCGGGTTCGATATCAATTGTGTTGAGATCAATCATCTGACCGGCTAAGAGTCGTGTGCCGGGGGAGTGGTGCAGCGATGCCTCCCCACGGGTAATAGTGAACAAAAAAAAAGTCCCAGTCAAGTGTTTTTTGCGAATACCGTAAAATGACGGTTATTTCGTTCACGATCTGGCATTTTTCCAGGAAAATCGCCATTCTGTATCAGAAGATACTGTTGGCGGAAAACGGAATCCGGCCAGATTTCATCATACATTTTCCCCGGATCAAGGTGAGCGGAAAAAGGACGTCTTCTGCGCCACTTTTCGGCCTCCGCTGCGTTTATACTGATACTGCTAAAATCCGGAAACTCACACTCTACTTCCACAATCATTTTTCTCATTTCTCTTAGGAGGGATTCTACATGGTGAAACGCATACTAGCCGTTGTTACGATTGTGATCGCCTTCGTTTCGATCGGCATGGCTCAGGTGGTGGCCGAGAAAGTCGATACGGCAGTTATCAGCAAGATCAAGAACGAAGGGCTGAACAATTCACAGGTGATGGATATCCTGAGCTACCTGACCGACGTGTATGGACCGCGCCTGAACGCCTCTCCTGAGTACAAGGAAGGCGCTGAATGGGTTGCCAAGAAACTTGCGTCGTGGGGTCTGCAAAATATTCATTTCGAAAAGTGCGCCCCTGTTTCGAAGGGATGGACACTGAAGCGATTTGCGCTCAATGCAATCGACCCGCAGCCATTTCCAATTATCGGGTACCCCAAAGCATGGAGCCCCGGTGTCAAAGGGACTGTGACGGGCGAAGCGATCCTCTTTGATGCGAAGACAGAAGCCGAACTTGAGTCATTCAAGGGCAAGCTCAAAGGAAAATTCGTGCTTGTGAGTGATGAGCGTGAGGTCCCCGCGCATTTTGAGGCGGACGGCAAACGGCTCACCGATTCAGAGTTATTGCGACTCGCAAATGCTGCTCCTCAATCAGGCGGTGGACGGCGTTTCCGTGGTATGCCAGATTTCTCGAGAATGAGCCCGGCCTCCCGTGACTCCGCAGTGCGGGTCATGGTTCGTGAATTCATGCCCGATGCCGATTCAGCTCGCATCGCACGATTCCTCAGCCAGGCGCGTGGCGGTGGCGGACAGAACATCACTCCTCAGAAGCTGGAGATGTGTCTGAAAGAGGGCGCCCTGGTTGTTTTCGACATTGGCAGGGGTGACGGAGGAAACCTCATCGTTCAGTCGGCAACAGTGCCGCAAACGGGAGGGGCGGCGCCGGGACAACGCGTAAGCCCGTACGACGCGAAGGCGCCACAGATCATCCCGCAGGTGACACTGGCCGCTGAGCATTACAACAGGCTGGTCCGGATGATCAAGAAAGATCAGAAGGTCAAGATGGAGATGGTGCTTGATGTCGCGATGACTCCAGCGGACTCGTCCTTCAATGTGATTGCCGAGATTCCAGGAACAGATCTGAAGGACGAAGTCGTTCTTATTGGCGGCCACTTCGATACGTGGCATGGCGGTACCGGCGCGACGGATGATTGCTCGGGTGTTGCAGCCTGTATGGAGGCCGCGCGCATCATCAAGACCCTTAGTCTGCAACCCCGGCGTACGATCCGACTCGGCTTCTGGGCAGCCGAAGAACAGGGACTCATCGGATCGAGCGAGTACGTCAAACAGCACTATGCCGAACGTGAGGGAGCAGCAGGAGCATCCCCGATGGGAGGCGGCACCGGAGAGTTGAAGAAAAAGCCCGAGTTTGACAAGCTCTCGGTCTATTTCAATCACGACAACGGAACGGGCAAGATCAGGGGCGTGTATCTGCAGGGCAACGAAACCGCCCGTACCATTTTCCGCACGTGGCTTGAACCGTTTGCTTCAATGGGTGCATCAACGATCAGCATCCAGAACACAGGCGGCACGGACCATCAGTCGTTTGACGGGGTTGGACTTCCCGGGTTCCAGTTCATTCAGGATCCGATCGAGTACGACGCACGGACACACCACTACACGATGGATGTGTACGAGAGGCTGCAAGCGGATGACATGAAGCAGGCAGCAACAATCATGGCCGCATTCGCCTATAACGCAGCCATGAGGGACGCATTGTTCCCCCGCAAGCCGGCAGAAGCTCCACGGCCGAGGACGCCCGGCAGCAACTAGAATTCGTATTCTTTGTGCTCCTGTTCGCGCTGGGTCAGACCGGCGTGGGCAGGGGCATTTCTTTTTCCCCTTCACTTCGCCTCTGACCTCCATGAAAAGTACGCGTATGATCCTCCTCGTCAGTGTTTTTGCGATGGCCTTCGCCTTTGTTGAATCAAGCGTAGTCGTCTATCTGCGCCAGATCTCTTACCCGGAGGGCTTCGCATTCCCGCTGAAACCGGGAATCACGTCACAGATTGCCATTGAGGTCTCTCGTGAATTCGCAACAATCGTGATGCTCATTGCAATAGGGATGATAGCAGGGACGAATCGCTGGCAGCGGTTCAGTTACTTCCTGATCGGATTCGGTGTTTGGGATATTTTCTACTACGTCTGGCTGAAGCTTATCCTGGACTGGCCCAGCTCGCTGCTCGATTGGGATATCCTGTTTCTGCTGCCGATACCATGGATTGGGCCGGTGATTGCGCCGGTGCTGGTGTCGCTGGTGACGATCGCCGGAGGGGTGTTATTACTCAGGAAGGAAGAAGAGGCCGGGTCATTTCGCGCTTCAAAGACTTCTACAGTGCTCGTGCTTCTCGGATCGGGAGCCATCCTGTTTTCGTTTTTGCTCGACACGGACGCCTCGCTGAGATTTCAGTACCCGAAGCCCTATCACTACGAGCTGCTCTTTCTGGGTATGGCATGCTACGCCGGGGCCTTTATCGGGACGGCCAGACGGTCAACATTGACCTAGAGACACAGACGAAATCCCATTATTTGCCACAAAGGCACCAAGCCACGAAGGAAGAGATTTGAATTCTCTCAGTTTTTGTGGTGCTTTGCGTCTTCGTGTCTCGGTGGCAGGACTTGTCGGCCGCGTCTCTAGTGTCGCGTCCCGTATATTTCTTGTATAGGTCATGCGGTTGAACTTCTTGCACCACAGAATGCAATCCAAGCATCACAATTTGAATTTCCGTGAAATCTCAAAAGAAGCAAAGCACACACCCCTGACATCCCCTCTCCCAAACGCTCAAGCTTTTCCACAGAGGGGACTATCAGTTCTTGTGAAAAACAAAAACGCGACGACATGAATTGAGCGTCCCCTCTCGTGTAGGGGAAGTGGGTTGAGAGAGGGGAGCAGGGGGGTGTGTGCTTTTTTCTTGAAACCTGACTTGACCTCTGCTCAGATCTCCGCGCCGTGCTGTGAACCTATTCACAATCCTTCCGAGACGCGACACAGACTTGACCTTCCAAATCTGTCAATGTGCATGAAGTGAAAATGGGGGGGGGGATTGTCAAATGGTTTGCTGCGTTCGCGGTTGGAAGCGTTCCCAGATGTGTATCAGAGTAGCCGATGCCAGGATGAGAACCACGAAGTAGGCGTTCATGATATTTCGGCCCACCACGTAAAAGGGAGCGAGCGTGGCGAGCGTGTACACGTAAGGGTAACACACAAACGCCAACTCCGCCAGCGCTTCCTTGTCATCCAGATTCCCGCCAGGAACAACGCTGAAAATATGCCATCCACGATCATGAGGAGTGCTTTTCCGACGGAAAGGTTCATCGTTCCCGTCACGTGCTGGGGAAGCTGCGGCTGAAAGAAGAGTTCTCGCCCGATTTTTGGAAACACGAAGACAACGGCGCGCTTCACCACCGATCCCGCGTACGCGAAGGGATGCTGGCTGACGTAGGTCAACGCTTCCCGTTTCAGAACCTGTTCGTAGTGCTCGGTGTCGAGGCGTGCCGTCGAGTCGATCGACTGAGCGAAACGAACGATTGCCTCATCGTCCTCTCGTAAATTGAACCGGTTGGGCATCTGGCCTACGCCTCCCCAGAAGGAATGCCAGAATGCGCCCCTTGTCGCCATAAACTTGTTGAAGACAACATAGTTCCGGACAATCAGCGGCGAAAAGGTCAGGACGAAGCCAACAAGCAGGATGGCCGCGGAGCGCAGGGCTTCTTTCCTGGAAACAGTGAGAAAGAGAAGAGGAATGGCCAGGATGATGAAGAGCAAGACCGTTGATCTCATCCATGCAACCAGTCCTGTTGAGATGCCGAT
>QYQB01000225.1 GCA_007280275.1 bacterium
ACGTGCTCCAGGATGAACCCCATCGCGATGACGTCGAATCTCTCGTCAGTCGTGAACTCCTCGAAATACGTTTCAACGATGGTGACGCGGCTATCAGGAAAGCTCTTTTTGAAATGTGTGATAACAGCCGGCGAGGCATCGAGCACAAGATGCCGTTTGAAATGTTGCGAGAAAAAATTCGTCGTAATCCCATGCCCCAAGCCCAGCTCCAACATCGACTCCCGACTGGTCGTGTGCAGGAGCACTCTTGGTGGATACCAGAGCAGCTGGATGTTGTTGTCGAAATCGTACAGGTTATTCCCTTCGTACGCCGCCAGATGTGAGTCCAGGGTGTTCGCCATACCTTACTCCAGAATGTATATCCCGAGGAATTGTCTGATCTCATCGACGCTCTTGAACATCATCAAATCGATGATCGATAGGGCCGGCACGAACGGGTGATTGAATTGGGAATACGTGACGTCGCCCATTGTCAAGAATATCAGATCGATTCCATCGTTCCTAAACCG
The DNA here is from genome assembly GCA_007280275.1 of bacterium. Classification (GTDB taxonomy): domain Bacteria; phylum Bacteroidota; class Ignavibacteria; order UBA10030; family UBA10030; genus UBA9647. The sequence continues at coordinate 510 of QYQB01000225.1, forward strand.
CTCCCGGGAATACAGGGTCTTTCCACCTCCGGGGTTGATGTAGGCGTCAGCTTTCCTCGCTTTGCAGATAGCGACAACCTTGCTTTCTGACTTCAGAGAATGGTCGATCGCGATCGTTGACGAGGTCACGAGCGGCGTCCCGATCTTCAGGTATGAACGGACCGTGTCGATGGAATTGAAGATGAACCTGAAGAGATTGGTGTTTCCGAATCGAATGCATTGTTCGATAATCGGGAAGGCGGAAGCGAAATGAGGTGCGGACCGATACGCTCCGGAAATTCTGTTCAGCATTTTCTCCCTCAACGCCGACCAAGTGCCAGAGAGCTGTCTTTCCCGGACATCGAGATGATCAGAATCTTTCTTGAGTGGAAGCGTGATGTAGGAATCCTCGCCATTGACCAGAATCCGGTTCCGGTTGATCCATCCCCCCTTCGAGAACTCAATATTGTCGTAAACGACGATTTCATCAACCGCTGCCATAAGTTGGAAATATCCGAAATACGGGAAGAAATATGGCTGCATGATGGCGAGCTTCACACGGTCTTCCTGCCGAAGGTTTTTATCAGGCCGCTTATAGTGGCGACAGTCCCCAAATCCAGGTCGGGGTAAATCGGAAGGCATAGGACGTTTTTCGCCGCTTCATTTGCCACCGGGAGGTTGGACGGTTGAGCCGAATCCAATCCCATGTACGTCGGGAAGTTGCTGATCAGCGGGTAGAAGTACTTTCGGGGGAAAATATTTCTCTGCCGGAGAAAATCATACAACGCGTCACGTGAAACGCCATAGTTGGATTTTTCAACAAGGATCGGAAAATGACCGTAGTTGTGCCCGACACCCTGAATATCCTGAAGACAGCGGATGCCGCTGACCCCTTTCAGGAGTTCACGGTACTTGTATGCAACCAGCTTTCGACTCTCAATGCAAGAGCGGACCGATTTCAACTGCAGCAATCCATAGGCGGCCTGCAGCTCGTTCATTTTCGCGTTAATCCCAGGCGCGATCACAGTCGTCTCCCCATCGTAGCCAAAGTTCTTCAGATAGTCTATCCTTTGTTTCGTCTCTTCATCGTGGCAAACGATAGCTCCGCCTTCGACTGTATTGAACACCTTCGTGGCGTGGAAACTGAGGACGGACAAATCCCCGAAATTCAGGACAGAGTCTCCGTTGATGCGAACGTCGAATGCGTGGGCTGCATCGTAGATCACTCGCAATCCATAGGTGCGCGCGATCTTCTGGATAGCTTCGACGTTGCACGGATTACCGTAGACGTGAACGGGGAGAATCGCGGTGGTCTTCGGTGTAATGGCCGACTCAATGCGAACAGGGTCGATATTGTAATCTGAACCCGTGATATCTGCGAACACCGGTTTGATCCCATTCCACCAAATTGAATGGGTCGTCGCGACGAAACTAAAGGGGGTAGTAATCACCTCTCCGGTTATTCTGAGTGCTTGAAGCGCAGTAATAAGCGCGAGCGTACCGTTGGCAAAAATCGCAACGTATTTCACACCAAGATGCTCCGCGAGGGCTCGCTCAAATTCCTGATGGAAGGGTCCGCTATTTGTCAACGTCTTGCTTTCCCAGATGCGCCGAAGCAGCTCTGTGTATTCTTCCAGCGAAGGCAGGCAAGGCCGGGTGACGTATATGTTCTTGATTTCCATAGTTGCCATGTCAGCTGTCACATTGAATGTGCCGTGTTCCCATCGATCACTGCTCTGCGAGACGAAACAGAATCCACGGTCCGGTAAGTGCCTCTTGGCGAATCAGGAAGTGGGATCGCACACAGCGAACAGGATCGTTTCGTACCAATGAATCGAATAATGACCTAGGTAAAACCTGTATCCGGCATTCTGGGAAGCGACGTATTCGAACACATCCACGAAATCGCTGATGCTATGATACACCGAGATGGCGAGTTTGGGCTTGAATTTCTTGAGAGTTTTCTCGGCGCCGCGGAGCGCCTCCATCTCCGCCCCTTCGATGTCCATCTTGATGAAATCGATTTTCTTGAGGTGCTGCCGGCGCACAAAGTCATCAATGGTAATCGAGAAGTATTCCACCGAATCCTGTTCTCCGACGGTTCCATCAACTGACCTCCGGCTCGAAGGACCATGATCGCTGAATCGAAGAGCAACGTCCGACTTGCTCCATAACGGACGGTTCACAACCTCGATCTGCTTCCGGAGTGACTCGTTTAGCCCCAGGTTCTTCTCGAGTACGATCAGATTGCTTGGAATAAACTCGAAGGGATAGACTTTGCCGCGCTCTCCTATCTCGTGGGCGAAATACAGTGCGGTGTCTCCCCACGCCCCGCCGCCGTCGATGACGACGTCTCCCTTCCCAGACTTTACATGCACATTACCGGATTTGTACTCGTACTGCTTCAGCAGGAACATATTCTGCGCACCTGGGATCGTACCGTACATCCGGACGGGGTACCCGATCCAATTCAAATCCATCATCGGGAGACGATAGGGACCTGAGTCCAGGCTCTCGCTACCCGCCAAGCCATGCAACACACTGCGCTGTTTCCAGAACTCCGGATTGTTGAGCGGAAGCTTGACCTTTTCATGTCCCAGGATCCTGAAGGCAACAATCTGAATGAGGAGGTGTCTCGACTCCGCGTCAGCCAGCGAATAGTACAAGACCTCGAACCTATGGAAGAACCAGATGAAGGGTTGAATGGCGGTGAACAATGTTGCGACGTCGTTGCGGGACAACAATCCCCTCTTGCGCAGAAAGCCTCTGACCCGCGTCTTAATCTTTTCTCTGATGGACGCTTCCGGAGTTCCAAGCATGTCGAAATCGTAGTTGTCCCCATAGGAATGATAGATGTCCGAGTGCAACTCCTTCAGCAATTCTTGCACGAAGCATCCTGGCACCATTTTCGACTGCTTCTCCTCCGTCTGGATCACCTTGAAGAAAGCGAAGTCTCTAAGCGCTTTGCCTTCCTTCAACATAGAAATCAATCATCTCGCGGGCCGCACCTCGCTGGACGATTTGCCCATTCTCCATCACAAAAACACGGTCACAGAATTGTTCAATCTCAGCCATATCATGGCTGACGAACAACATCGTCCTTTTCTGCTGCTTCATCCTGATGAACTCCTGCCGACATTTCTCTTTGAAATCACTGTCGCCGACGGCCAGCCCTTCGTCAACAAGATAAATCGATGCGTCAGATTGGACTGCAATTGCGAAAGCGAGCCGGACAATCATTCCAGTCGATAATGTGGAGAGTTTAGCGTCAATGAATCTTTCAAGCTCCGCGAATTCGATGATGCTATCGAGACGAGCTGTTAATTGCTTGCGGGTGAACCCAAGGGTCGAACCGTAGAGAAACACGTTTTCCTTGCAGGAGAACTCCGGTTGGAATCCTACCCCAAGTTCGAGAAGAGGGAAGATACTCCCCTGGACCTTTGCCGTGCCCTTCGTCGGACGATAGATGCGGGAAATGATTTTCAGGAGCGTTGATTTTCCGCAGCCGTTCCTGCCGATGACTCCGACAAATTCCCCTTGTTCGATTTCGAGATTGATGTCTCTGAGTGCATAGAGGGGTTCGAATTCGTATCTCCCTTTTCCCAGCGAGGACAACCAATGAAAAAGCGTACGCTTCCGCTCGTGGGGAATCGAAAACACCTTGGAGACACTTTGCAATTCGATGACGTTCATTGGTCTACAGTTGTTCCGCCAATTGGTCCTGAATCCTGAGGAAAACGATCAAACCGATCATGAAAGTGAAAAAAGCTGAAACAACTGTAATGACGAGGAACTGCATATCAAAAAACTCGTACAAAAGATAATGCCGCATGAGCATGAATATTCGTGAAAGGGGATTCAGGAAAACTGTAATCTGTGTCGACTCGGGGAGCGAACTGACATCATAGACGACCGGTGTCAGCCAGAAAATCGCCACGACCAGGACTCCCCAGATCTGACTCAAGTCCCGGAACCGTGCATACAGGGCAGCAAGAATGAATCCCACTCCGGTGGAAAAGAACATCAGACAGAGGATGGGAATCGGGACAAGCCAGAGCAGATGAGGAACGCCTCTTGCGACGAAGACGGCAATCAGTACAATCACCAGATTGACCAAAAGAGAGAAAACGGCTGTCGCAGATGAAGCTACGATGATCAAATACCGCGGGAAGTAGATTTTCTTGATGATGTGCGCTTTCGCCGCGAGGCTATACATCGCACTGTAGGTGCAGTCCTGGAAGAAGTTGTAGCACACAATACCAAGGATTAGATAGAGGGCGAAGTCGGGGATCTTGATATAAATGACGCTTGTAAAGACAAAGTAATAGACACCAAACATCAATGCTGGGCTCAGAAGGAACCAAAGATATCCCAGCAGTGAGTCATGATACCGGAGGCGGAAATCCGCCACCGCGAATTCCCTCACGATGTCGAATGATTTACGAAACCTTCCGCTCGATGTCATTCTATCTGCGCTAGAATCCAAGCCTTTTCGCTTCCTTCGAGGTTCCTAATATGAATTTGGGAGGAATATACGAATGAATACGTTGCGAAAAAAGGAAATTTTAGGGGACGGTTGGCATTATCCATAGACATACATTATATTGGCTCAAGAATACATGCAGACGATATCGAACAAGTGATGAATCGACAACGCGTTCTATACCTCACTGCTTCAGCGGGCACATATGGCGCGGAGAACGCCCTTTTCGATCTGATCCGGTCTTTTTCAAAAGACATCGAGCCAATCGTCCTGGTCCCGGAACCAGGCCCGCTCGTCGATTCATTGACTGGACTCGGAATCCAGTGCAGAATCGTTCCCTTTACGATTCTTGACCGCAAGTACTTCCACCCTTTCAGAATACTCGTCTACAAAGCCTCTGCTGTGCTTTCCACGCTCAGGCTGCTGAAGGTATTCAGACAGCTCAAGCCTGCGCTTATTCACACGAACAATGTGCTGATCCTGCCCGGCGCTTTCGCGGCCAAGATGCTCGGCGTTCCACACGTCTGGCATATACGGGAGGTCATAGAAGGCCATCACATTCATCCTTTTCTCTGGAAAATCTGGCGGTGGATCATTCTGAAGTTTTCCGCAAGAGTGATTTGCATAAGTTCGGCGGTGAGGCAGCAATTTGGAGATGAGAGGAAGGCGGTAGTCATACACGATGGCATTGACACCCAGCTCTTCCAACCTCAGAGGACAAGCAGACCGAAGAAGGTGACCACGTTCGGGATCATCGGGCGGCTGGAGCACAGACGAAAGGGACAGGACGCTTTCATCGAAGCGGCAAGAATCGCTCTCGAATCCCGCAAGGACCTGCAGTTTGTTATCGTTGGCCACGAGAGGGAGGAAATCCCGGATCAGGAGCAGTCACTGCATGAAACCATCCGGCTTCATGGTCTGAC
>QYQB01000116.1 GCA_007280275.1 bacterium
CATCAATCAACCTGAGCTGGCAAAACGGCGGCGGTGCTGTCGGTTTGCTCCGCTACAAGATCTACTGCGGCTCGGACTCGACGAGCATATCTCTCATCGACTCCACGAGTTCACTACTCTTCTCTAACACAGGCCTTACTCCGGGCACACGGTACTTCTACCGTGTAACCGCTGTGGATTCCGCGGGATTTGAGGGAGCGAGGAGTTATGCCGCCAGCGCAACAACGGGCGCGACATCACAACTCCCGACCGTAGCCACGAATGCGGCAACCAATATCGCCTCAACCTCCGCAACGCTCAATGGCAGCGTCAATCCGAACGGGTTAGCTTCCACTGCCTGGTTCGAGTGGGGCACAAGCAGCACCCTCGCGACCTATGCTTCAACTCCTTCACGGTCCATCGGTTCCGGATCGAATGTGGTATCCGTTGCTGAGAATCTGACCGGCCTGTCCCCCGGAGTGATGTACTACTATCGGGCCGTAGGACAAAACAGTGCCGGGACCTCGAAAGCGTCAATTATCAGTCTCACGACCGCCGTGGCAAGGCAGGACTACTACGTGAACGCGTCGACGGGCAGCAACACACCCGGGAATGGCTCCCAGGCGAATCCGTGGAAGACGATCACTTATGCCCTCGGTCAGATCAGCGCGAGCGGCAATACGGTTCGCATCGCGGCCGGAACCTATGATACGAATCTTGGTGAAACGTTTCCGATACTCCTGATTGATGGTGTCTCTCTAATCGGAGCCGGCAGTGACGTGTCGATCGTGGACGCGAAAGGTACCAATACTGTCATCAAAGCGGTGAGCATCATTGACCCGACAACGGTTGTGAAGGGGCTTGCCATTCAGGGAGGCGGGAATACGAACCAGGGCGGCGGGCTGTTTATTACCGCCGGATCGGCATTGAAGGTAGATGGGTGCAAAATTACCTCCAACAACGTCTCAACCGCCACGGCAGCGAAACGCTACGGCGGCGGAATCTATATTCTCAATTCATCTCCGACCATTCTGAACTGCGAGATCTCGGGAAATACAGTAATGGCAACACGGGCACCGACCGATCCGAGCGACTTCGGAGCGTACGGGGCCGGTGTCGCAATCGCGGGGAACTCTTCACCACAACTGCAGCAAAACGTCATAAGGGACAATGAAGCTCAGAATTCCTTCTTTGCACTCGCGTACGGAGCCGGTGTGTACGTTGCCGGTTCGGCTACTCCGCTGCTTGAGAGCAATACGATCTTGAGGAACATGCTCCGGCGCCTGTATGCGACCTCGGGGACCACACTGGGAGCTGGCATTTCGATAGAGAATTCCAGCGGTGTATATACAAGCAATGCGATTACAAGCAACGGGATTAAGGCCGACTATGGCTCTCTCACGACGAGCAGCGGTGTTTACATCGCCGGATCGTCGAGCAAGCCTAAGATCTTGAGAAACGTCGTTGCCGGCAATACTGACCACGGTATCTGGTGCGAGCTTTCCGCAACGCCGACCATCCTGAATAACACGATTGCCGAAAATACGGGCGACGGAATATACCTCCTGGGTGCTTCACCCGACTCGATTGTTAACAACATCTTCGCTTTGAACTCGAACTATGGTATCGAGGAGGGGAGCGCGTCGAGCGACCCGGGCAGAGTGCAGTACAACCTATTCTATGCAAACTCGACCGCTTTGTATCGCGACGAGGCCTCGACAGACTATGTTTCGGCAACCACACTGAACAGCGGCGTGGCAGAATGCAAGAACAATCTCGCTGGTGACCCGCAGTTTGTCGATAGGGCAAATCGGGACTACCGTTTGCGCCTGGGCTCGCCTGCAATTGATGCGGGCAATCCGGGAAGTGCGCTTGATCCTGACGGGACGCGCGCGGACATAGGCGCATTCTATTACACGCCTATTGCAACGATACCGTCGGCGCCGTCACTCTCTTCTCCGACTAACAATGCAAACCTTCAACCTGTAACACTGAGCCTGAATTGGGGGAGTTCCGCAGGGGCAACAAAATATCATCTTCAGGTCTCGATCACCTCTGCGTTTTTGACGTTCGTTGTGAACGACTCCTCAATCATCGGTACATCGAGTTCAGTTGGTCCGCTGGCGAGCGGCACGGCGCACTACTGGCGCGTGAGGGCAGGCAACTCGGCAGGATGGAGCAGCTTTTCGGCAAGCTGGAGCTTCACGACGCTTGGTTCAACACAACCGCCAACGATCACTTCCTTCACACCCTCGCGCAATGCACTTAGTGTTGACAAGAGCAGCAACCTGACTCTTACCTTTAATTCTGATATCAACTCGGCAACACTCACGAATAGCACCGTACGCATAAACGGCTCGCTGAGTGGTCTGCACCCGGGGGTGTTCAGTTACAATTCCGGCACTCGAACGGTTACAATTCCTCCGACTTCTCCGTTCAGCGTTGGGGAACGAGTCACGGTGACTGCAACAAGGAGTATCTTGAACAACGCAGGGGACTCGCTGCAGAAAAGCTGCACTTGGTCCTTTACCATAAAGGGTAACCGTGCAAGCGGAACGTTTACGCAGAGCTCTACTCCCGCGGTAGGCATTAATCCCAAATCAATTGTGGCGGGGGATTTTGATCGTGATGGTGATATTGATATTGCCACAGGGAATTTAAGCTCAGGTACCGTCTCTATTCTCCTGAACAATGGCAGGGGAAGTTTCACACAAAGCTCCACGCCTTCGGTAGGGAATTACCCCTATTCAATCACGGCAGCAGACTTTGACAGAGATGGCGATATTGATCTTGCCGTGGCAAATTACAATTCTAAAACGATTTCTATTCTCATGAACAATGGCAGTGGCGCCTTCTCGCAGAGCTCCACACCGGTTGCCCCGGGAGCTCCTCAATCGATCACTTCGGGGGATTTCAACGGCGATGGAGCCATCGACCTGGCGGTAGCAGATTACGGTTCCACTACTGCTTCGATATTCTTCAACAATGGCAACGGCGTCTTCACGTTGAATTCTTCGGTGGTCGTAGGCAGTTCTCCGAAGGCGATCACTTCAGGAGATTTTAATGGAGATGGATATCTCGATCTGGCGGTCGCGAGGCCTGGTGTCGATTCAACAACTATTCTTTTGAACAACGGCGATGGCACCTTTACAAAAAGTTCGTCTCTAGGCGTAGGGAGTTATCCTACATCGCTCGCGGCCGGCGATTTTGACGGCGATGGAGATCTCGATATCGCCGTCGGAAATGAAAGCGCAACCACCTGTTCCATTCTTATCAACAATGGCGTAGGTGTTTTCACTCAAAGCTCGACGCCTACGCTCAGTGGCTCTCCGTATTCCATAGCTCCAGCAGATTTGGATGGAGATGGAGACATTGATCTTGCAGTTGCGAATGATCTTTCTCTTAGTACATCAGCCATCTTGCAAAACAATGGCGGTGGAGCATTCGGACAAAGTTCTACTACGAGCGTTGGAAGTGGGCCAGGGTATATTGTGGCTGGAGATTGGGATGGTGATGGCGTCCTTGATCTGGCAGTTGCAAACCAAAATTCTCATACGGTTTCGGTCCTACTCAATACAGCGATTGTAGCTCCGTCGCTGATCGGCGAATACACACCCGATGCCAACACCGTCCTCCTCCTCCACATGAACGAAACCAGCGGCTCAACAGCGAGCGATCAGAGTGGCTATGGCAATAACGGGACGGCAACGGGCACGACGATTGTTGATGGAAGGTTTGGGAAAACGAGATATTTCGACGGTGTGTCTGACCAAATATCCGTCGCTGTGAACAATGTACTGCATCCCTCGAATACCATTACAGTCGAAGCGTGGGCTAAGGCGACAGGGCCGGGTCTAGGGAATACTCGGCTTATCCGTGACGCCTCGGCAAAAGGGTATGTTCTTGCATGGCAACATCAAGATATGAATGTCCAGTTTAGGATTGATAATGGTACTTCGACAGCTCGCGCAGTTGACCCGCAAATTCACAGCATCTATACAAATAGCTGGCATCATTTCGCAGGGACTTATGATGTTGCAGCAGGTGTCAGATTATATGTTGATGGGGCTTTGGTCGGAACTGGCCCTCCGAACGGGCCCCTTACGTTTGATAGCGGTGTGCTTTCGATAGGAACTGGGGGACCTTCAATCGAATTCTTCAAAGGTCTCATTGACGAAGTCCGCATCTCGAATGTTGTGCGGTCACCCCAGGAGTTCAACCTCCAACTTCCGCCGAAGAACCTCACTGCTACAGCTTCAGGTACAACGATAAACCTTAGCTGGCAAAACGCCGGCGGCGCGGTTGGTTTGCTTCGCTACAAGATCTACCGCGGCGCGGATTCAACGACCGTCTCTCTCATCGACTCTACTTCTTCAATACTCTATTCTAACACAGGCCTTACTCCGGGCACACGATATTTCTATCGCACAAGTGCCGTTGACTCGACAGGATTTGAAGGAGCGCGTAGTTATGCCGCAAGCGCACAAACTGGCACGGGGGGCGGGTTGCCAACGGCGGCAACGAGTGCGGCCGCGGGCATCGGATCAACAACTGCGACACTCAATGGTAGCGTGAATCCAAACGGCCTGCAGACAAACGCGTGGTTCGAGTGGGGAACGATCAACACGCTGTCGACGTACAGCAGCACAGCATCGCAGTCCGTTGGCTCAGGTACGAGCACTGTATCGGTTAACACGAATCTCACGAGCCTGAGTCCAAGCACGATGTACTATTTCCGAATAGCTGCACAGAATAGCAGCGGAACCCAACGCGGATCGATACAGTCGTTCACATCTCTTGTTCAATCGCCTGATGTCGTCAGTCTCAGTTCGCCAGCCGACGGGGCAACCGGCCAGCCAGTTTCTCTCCTGCTAAGCTGGTCACCCGCTGCTCGGGCAGCTACGTATGGGTTGCAGCTCTCAGCTAGTTCGACTTTTGCATCTGCTATAGTGGACGACTCAACACTCACCACAACGTCACGATTGGTTGGTCCATTGTCCAACAACACACTCTACTATTGGCGAGTATGCGCGAAAAATGCCGGCGGCGTGAGCGCCTGGTCGTCCCTGAGAAGCTTCACGACCGTGGTGATCATCCCAGTAGCTCCCACACTGATCACCCCCCTTGACAACGATGTAAACGCTTCTGTTTCACCAACGCTCAATTGGAACGCGGTCACCGGCGCGACATCGTATCGCCTGCAGTTGTCCACGGCATCGGATTTCGCCGCGACTGTTTCCGACCAGAGTGGTCTGACCTCGACGTCAAGAACGGTTACGAGTCTCGCGAATGGGACGAAATACTACTGGCGCGTAAACGCGTCCAATGCCGCGGGGGCAGGTCCCTACTCCGCAACGAGGAGCTTTACCACGTTCGTCTCGGCCCCGTCTGCTCCGGTTCTTTCGTCTCCCGGGACTGGTTCATCCAATCAACCGACAACCGTGACATTGGCCTGGAATGCCTCTGCAGGAGCAACGAAGTATCGGTTGCAGGTATCACAGAGTGCCGCATTCGCATCGACAATATTCGATGATTCAACGCTCATTTCTACATCCAGGCAGATGGGCTCGCTCTCATTCGGCACCACATATTACTGGAGAGTCAGCGCCTCAAACACTGGCGGGTCGAGTTCGTATTCAGCTACTTCCAGCTTTGCGACAATTCCTGCGCCAGCTGCAAATCTCCCCATCAGCACCTCGGTTGCTTTCCCGGCCAGGTCCCGGGCGGGTGATTTCGTCGCATCAGACTATCGTCTTGTGGGCTTGCCCGGTTCGACTTCGATTCCGATCGCCTCCGTCCTTTCAGGAACACAGAAAAAGGACTGGCAAGTGTACTGGGATAACGGGGCCTCATCGAACTACTTTGTCGAGTACGATGGAAGCAGCCGGTTTGAGTTTGGCTCGGGCAAAGCGTTCTGGATCGTATCCAAAAACGCGTTGACCATCAACCGGTCAGTCACATCTCCGACGCTCAACACATCTGGCAATTATGAGATCTCTCTTCAACCGGGTTGGAACCTTATCTCCAACCCATTCTCCAGCTCGATACCGTGGTCACGGATCCAGAGCGCAAACACTACAACCGCTTCAATATTCACACATAACGGCTCGTTCGCTTCTTCCGTGAATTTCGATCCGTATGTCGGGTACTACTACTTCAACGGTTCGCCCGGGACGGTTCTCTCGGTCCTGAAAGTACCGTACTTCAGCCTCTTTGGAAACATCGAAGGGCCGATCGGGCAGAGCTTTGAGGGGTGGAAGGTCACAATGGTGCTTTCCCCTCAAGGAGCCCAGGAGGAGACGCCGTGCGAGGCCTCGTTTGGTATCTCTCTTGGAGCCAAAAAAGATATGGACGAATTCGACGTTCGCAAGCCGCACAGCCTTGGATTGGCCACGGAACTCTTTTTCGACAGACCAGACTGGGATGCAGAATACCCGACATTTGTATCAGACATCCGGGACCGCGTCAACGACGTGGAGACATGGAATTTCAAAGTCAACACAGAGCCCTCCAGGCCGGCCAGGCTTGTGTTTGGCGGTATCAGTGAGGTTCCATCTTCACTCGCAGTCTATCTTGTCGACGAGGCAAACGGCAGATCGGCCAATCTGCGCCTCGATTCAGTCTACAGCTTCGTCTCTCCTTTAAGGGAGCTTCGATTCTCCATATTTGTCGGATCAAGAGATGCTGTCTTGAAACACACTTCTCAGACGCTGCCTGCTGACTATGATCTCAGCCACAACTTCCCGAACCCCTTCAATCCGACGACGAGCCTCCGACTGTCACTTCCGGCTCAATCGCCGATCAACCTTGCGATCTTCAACATCCTCGGTCAGAAAATTCGCACGCTCTACATCGGAGGATTGCCCGCGGGGATTCACTGGTTTACGTGGGACGGGAAAGATGATCGAATGGCTGCTGCACCGAGCGGTGTTTATTATTGCCGATTGGAGATTGAGGGGAGGCAAGGAATCGTGAGAAGAATGGTTCTTGTGAAATAAGGAGGTTTCAAATGCGCGCATTAATGGTTCGACTAAGGCCACTGTGCCTCTTGCTCGCCAGCCTATTGCTGACAGAGCCGCTAGCGGCAGCTTTTGCCATTTCCGCCGAGGACGTCTTCGTCAAGAATGTACGGTTCGAGGTTTCTGGAAACAAGATCCTCATTACCTACGATCTCACCGGTCCGTCTGATCAGACATACGTGATCAAGGTGACGCTCAAGAGGAGGCAGATCCCGTCGTACGAGTATGTTCCGAAAACGGTCACGGGGAATGTCGGCGAAATGAAGAACAGCGGAACCGATCGGAAAATCTCCTGGGATATGTTCCGTGACTACCCCAACGGTCTGGAAGGTGACGATTACTACTTTCGCGTCGAAGCGACGATGATTTCTCAAGGCAGCAGTTTCCTTTACTACCTCGGTGGAGGTGCGGCAGTGGTTGGAGCGGCCGCGTATTTCTTGCTTGGCAAAAAGACCGAGACGGTCGTCGAAGGGAATTTCCCGCAGCCGTCCGGTCGGCCGAGCGGATATTGATTCTGATCTGAAAGGAGCTTCCTATGCTTACTGAGACTCGTACTACCCCCGACAAGACAGGTCGTATTCTTTATCGCGGAGACGCAGAGACCGCAAAGAACCGCAGAGGGGTCAGCTCAATCATCTCTGCGTTGAGAACCATAACATCCCAATACACCGGTTTGCCCACTGGAACCCGCACGAGAGCTGGAACTCTCGTGCTGTTACTTATCGTCGTAGCTCAGGTGATGTTCGGTCAGACCGCCACGGGAGACAGCAAAACCGGATCACTCCTTTCTGTCGCCAAGAAGGCAGCTGATGTTACGGGTCCAACCATTGAGATCCTGGAACCCCGGGAGATCTCACAACGGGGGCTGAAAGTTGTTCCTGAGGGGGGTGTGGTCGTGAGCTCAGGAGAATTGAAAGTGCGTGGGGTCGCGCACGATTCGAGTGCGGTTGCCGTCGTGAAAGTGCAGGGGCGGGAGGCGGACTTGAAGCCGACCGCGCGCGGATATGAATTTGGAGCGGATGTCTTGCTTGAGTTCGGATCGAACACAATCACTATCGTGGCAACGGATATTCATGGCAATAGCGGCACCGTTTCGATCAACGTGCGACGCGAGGTTGCGCTGGCGAAAGAGGAGAAGAAATCCTCTCCGGCGGAAGTGTTCAAGGGGCACCAGGTGTGGGCCGCAGTCATTGGAATATCTGAATACCAGAGCTCAGCGATTGCGCAGCTCCGGTACGCAGATCGCGACGCTGAGGCGTTCTATCAGTATCTGATCACACCGTTAAGTGCCGGGGGAAGGGGGGTCTCGCAAGCGAATGTCCGGAAGCTCGTCAACAAAGAGGCAACGCGGGTGAACATCGAAGAATCGATCAAGGACTTCATGAAGAATGCGATCGAGGAAGATGTGGTGATTATCTATTTTGCGGGACATGGAATTCCTGATCCCGTTAGACCGGAGATTCCGTATCTCCTGGCATACGATTCTGATCTTACCCGACCGGGGGCAACCGCCGTGAGGATGCAGGAAATTCAGGATGCCATTCGATACTACATCAAAGCGAAGAAGGTGGTCGTGTTCGCCGACGCGTGCCATAGCGCGGGTGTAGGAGGCAATATTGCGATGCGCGGTCAGGCAAGCTCGGAGGTTGTGAACAAGTTTCTTGAGGATATTGCGAAAGCCGGCAACAGCGTTCTCACGTTGAGCGCCAGCGAATCGAATGAATTCTCCCAGGAATCGCCTCAGTGGGGAGGGGGGCACGGGGTGTTCACATACCATCTTCTGGAGGGGCTGAAGGGCAAGGCAAATGTTGATGCCGATCCCATTGTCCGGCTCGGTGAGTTGGTTGACTATGTGAGTCAGAATGTCCGTCGCGACACCAAGTCGCAGCAGCACCCGACTGCGAGCCAGTCCCAGTGGGACCGGAATCTGCCGATGTCGATTGGAGCGGAGGGGGGCAAGTAGTAGAAAACGAATCAGCCAGCCATCAGACCGCCTTTGCCGGACGCGGGAGGTGCCACGGCATTGGCTCGACATTTATCTTTCTGAGAGTGCCTATGAATACGAATAAGATCCACGGGATGGGCTTGGCATTGGGTTGCGCTCTTGTTGTTTGTGTTCTATTTCTTACGAGCGCCTTGGAGTCCCTTGAGCTCAAAAGCCTCGACCTCCGCTCTCACTGGTTCGCGGGGCATCAGAAAGCTGACACCAACATCGTCATCGCGGCCATCGATGAAAGAAGTCTGCTCGAATTCAAACACAGCGGCGTTGTCTGGAAGTGGCCGCGGGAGTTCTACGGGGCGCTTGTGCGGTACTTGCATCGTGGTGGGGCGAAAGCTGTCGTATTCGACGTTTTGTATCCAGATCCTGACATCGACCGATCGAATACGAACGGAGAGGAATCGGATTCTTCATTCGCTCGTGCAATGAACACCGCCGGAAACGTCGTCCTCGCCTCGTTGTTCCACCGGTCTGATGATCCGCTCTGGGAAGATAACCCGATCATCTACAAGCCAGGGTACCGGGTTCAGTTGCCATTTGATACGATTGCCGTGCGGTCAGTTCCGTTTGCGAGTCTCCCCATTCCGCTTTTTCAACAATCGGTTGCCGTCCTCGGCTCGGCAAACTACTATGAGGATATCGACGGCGTCTGTCGCCGCGGTCCTCTCTTCTATCGCTATCACAATACCATCATCCCTCACTTGGGCCTGGCGGCTTATCTCGTATCGGAGAAAATCGACAACTTCCAAGTCGACGAAGGCCAGATCCGACTGGGCAAAAGAGTCATACCTTTGGATAAGAGCGGCCAATTCCTTATCTCATACTATGGTAAGGGAGGACCGGATGGCGTCTTCCGCTACCACTCAATCGGAGCATTGTTGGCTTCTGCGCGAGACGAGGAACTCCAGAAGGTGCCCCTCGTGCCCTCGGCCGAATTCAAGGATAAGATCGTCTTTGTCGGATCAAATGCGGCCGGCCTGTTCGATTTGAAGAACACTCCGTTCAGCGCGTTGGAACCGTATCCCGGCGTCGAAATTTCCGCCACTATCCTGAGCAACGTTCTTCACAATCACTTCTTGAGTCGAGTCCCCTCATTTGTAGTCATCCTTTCGATTCTGATACTTTCGTTGATAGTCGGAGCGGCTTTTTTCCATCTTCACAGTCCGAGAATCGCTGTAGCTGTTACGGTCGCGCTCGTTGCAGTCTGGAGCGTCGCAATCCTCATTCTGTTCAACTATTCCAATGTCTGGCTCGACTGGGTTTCGCCGATGGTCGCTGTCACAGTAACATTTGCGGTCTCCGCGCTCGTGAGTTATCAGACGGAGGGAAAAGCCCGGCGCGAGCTCCGTCAAGCGTTCAGCGGATATCTTAGCCCGGCGGTTGTCGAACACGTGATTGAGAACCAGAGCGAGGTCACACTCGGAGGAGCAGAAATCGTAGCTACGGTCCTGTTCACCGACCTCAAGGATTTCACGAGCATCAGCGAAAAGAAGACTGCTCCGGAGCTGATCGAGATGCTCAACGAGTATTTCACTTTGACGAGCGCGAAGATTCTTGATAGAGGCGGTCTCGTAGACAAGTACATTGGCGACTCGATCATGGCGGTGTTTGGGGCACCTTTGCCGATGACGGATCACGCCTTGCTCGCCTGCAAGGCTGCCTTGGAAATTGCTGGGCTGCGTTCAAATTCCAACGAACACAAGAATCCCGCCCTTATCACCAGGATTGGGATTAATTCTGGAAAGATGGTGGTGGGAAACGTCGGCTCGAGCGATCGGCATGACTACACGGCGATCGGTGATACCGTGAATCTAGCTTCCCGGCTTGAGGGAACGAACAAAGTGTATGGGACAAAGATTGTTGTGAGCGAATCGACACTCGAGCAGGCGCCAGACGCGTTCCTCGTCCGGCCGCTTGACAAACTTCTTGTTAAGGGGAAACAGAAGCCCGTCGTCATCTACGAATTGATGAGTGAACGGATAACTGCGGGAGAACTGGAGCTGGAGATTGTCGACAAGTTTGTGAAAGCACTCGGTCTCTATCGCAAACGTGATTTCAAAGACGCACTCTCGGTGTTTCGGCACATTCTCAGGGTCGCGCCAGATGATGGTCCGTCGCATGAGTATGTCCGACGATGCCTTGAGTTTATCAAAAACCCGCCGCCAAGACGATGGAGCGGAGTTCACACTCTTCTCACAAAATAAGGTTTTGCTATGCGACGAATTGCATGGTTGCTGGTCATTGCCATCCTCAGCGTCTGGACGCCGGGGCTTTCACAATCGGTAGAATACACGAAGCGATCCAAGAATGAGGTTCGCGAAGGCCCCGGAAGCTACTTCCAGCTCTTAAAGGTGTTGCCAAAAGGCGTTCCGGTTCCCATCTTGAAGCGTGACGGAGGATGGATAAACTTCAAGCCAGGGAACTCTGCTGGCGGGACTTCAGCCTGGCTTTCCAAGAATTGCCTGGTTGAAAGCAAGCCAACTGATTTGCTACGCAATCTGAAGCTCGAATGGCAATCGTCCAAGGCCTCCCCGTCTGCCGTCGCGGCAGCAATCCGTGGATTTGCCATGCGGTATGGGAAAGTACCTTCAGCAGTTGTCGACACAGTGCTCGGGATGCAGGAGGGATTGTTTACGCCAGAGGAATTCGCCCAGTTTGAATTGACGACGAAAGGAGACCGACCGACCGCTCAGCAGAAATCGTCCTCTGGTATTGCCGATCTGATGAAAGAGCCCGAGTCGTCAACCTCTCTGGATGGATTGGGGACAGGGATAGCAGCGCGGTTGGCGAGTCAGGGTTTGGTCACGAACCGACAGCTGGTGAAGTACGTAAATCTGCTCGCTGCCAAACTTGCTATCATGACGCCATACTTCGATACGCCAATCAAGGTCTATGTTCTCAAAGGCGAAGAGCCGAGAGCCTATGCGATTCCGGGTGGATACATATTCCTGGGGGAGGGATTGATTCGCCTGTGCAGTGATGAAGCGGAACTCGCCGCAATTATTGCCCACGAAATCGCTCACCTTGCGGGTGGCCACGCCGTGAAGGAAGAATTCCAGCGGAGATTCAGAGTGAGAATGGATGAAGTCTTTGCGGAGCTTGAAGAGGAGCTTGACCAAAAGCCCGATTCATCTGAGACGGATCTCGAAGAGATGATCCAGGAAGCATATGATGACGTTGTGAAGCCTCGCCTCCAGGTTTACGAAGAACAAGCCGACAAGGCGGCCGTGATGATGCTCTCATCTCTTGGCTATGATGCGCAGGCTGTGCCGGGTATCGTTGAGAAGACTGGTCGGGTCATCAAGAATCGCGTCAAAGACTGGACAGAAAATCCCTTTATGCATCTGGATTTTGAGAAAAGGGATGCTGCGCTCCTCAAGCTGCTGCAGGCAAACCCCGGTTACGCTGGCGGTGCCAGAAATGGAGGGAGGTTCAGGCGGATGACAGAATGACCTCGGCCGGCCTAGGTGAGGCGGTCGCAATCGGAGCGTACGGAAAGAGCCGTCCGCCCCCGATTTCGGAATTTCCTTTGGGGGCTGTCCCAAATGTAGGTCGAAATGTCATTTCGACCACGTCGAGGATTCTGCAATTGGAGATACTGAAGGAATCTTGACGTAATTCAAAAGATCGATAGTACGTTTGGGACAGCCCTTCACGCTTCTCCGCTCCACCAACTTGCGTCACTATTGTCTAAATGAACAGTTCTTTGTTTTGAAGGAGAGTCCAAGATCCAATGTAATTAGCCGTTCGAAGGTGGTCTTTTGTTTTCTCAAAATTCGACGCAAGCGTTCGTTCAGTCGGTCTCACTTGATCAACTTGGAGGTTCATTCCGATGAAAAGGGTACAGGGCATGTTGCTCCTAGTCATGAGTCTTACACTCTCCCTTCTGTCGCAGCAGCAAAGGGGAATGAAACCCGTTGAGATGCAGGACGAAAAAGGGCAAACGTTCGTCGCATACGACAACAGCTACGCGTTCATCGTCGGCATCAACAATTACTCCGATCCCAAGATCCCTGGGCTGAACTATGCCGTTGAAGATGCGAAAGCAATCGCACAGCTCCTGGAGGGGCTTGATTTCCCGAAAGAGAATATCAAAATCCTCATCAACGAAAACGCCACCCTGACAAAGATCAAGGAGGAGTTCGTCAACTTGGGACGCAAGACCCGCAAGAATGATCGCTTGATTGTGTATTGGGCAGGCCACGGGGATTCAGAGCCTAGTGCCCGGGGTGGTGAAATGGGTTACCTCATCCCATCCGACGGGAAAAGAAACTCGATGTACAGCAGTTGCCTCAGCATGGATGAGGTCAAGCGATTGACAGAACTCGTAGCAGCAAAACATGTGCTGTTCCTGGTCGATGCCTGCTATGGAGGCCTCTCGGCGGTGACATCGCGCTCACTTCCCAAGGAGTCTGAGCGCTACCTGCAGAAAGTGACTTCAGCAGAAGCCGTGCAGATCATCACAGCCGGAACGAAAGATGAGCAGGTCGTCGAATCTTCGTTGTGGGGACACAGCGCGTTCGCGAAGGCAATCATCGATGGATTCCAGACGCGGCTTGTGGATCTGGACGGCAATTCTGTTGTGACCACCGACGAGCTGTACTCGTACCTCCAGGGAAAGGTCTTCGAGTTGTCCCGTTCACAGCGTCCGCCGGGACATAAGCCGGTGTACGCGACATTGAAACCATCAGAAGGTCAATTCGCGTTTGTGGTGGCTGTGCCGGAATTCACGCTTTCCCTTACCGGGCTGCCCCTGAACAGCACTGTCTATTCGAACGGAAAAATCATCTCAAAGGACAAACAGCTGTTCAAGGAAAAAATGCGTCGTGGAACCTACACGATTGAGGTCGAAGCGCCTGGAAAGGACCGCTTCTCTACGACAGTTGATCTTTCGGGGGATCGCGAACTGGCCGTGCAGATGAAATCGCTAACGGTAAGCTATTTGCTCGAGACCAATCCCCCCGGGGGGGTCAAGGTCTGGATCGATGGGGTCGATGCAGGAAGTGCGCCTGTGCGGAAGGAGCTTTCGATTGGGCAACACCGGATTGAGCTGAAGAAGGATGGTTATGATCCGATGAGTTTCACGGCAAACGTATCTGAAGGGAATCGATACGAGCTCAAGGAACTGAAGGCGCTGATGTATGATGTCTCGATTACCAGCTCGCCTCGTGGCGCGCAGATCTTCCTGAATGATTTGCCACAAGGGCAGACACCGTTGATCATTCAGGTGCGGCCCGGGTCCAGGTATACGGTGGAGCTCCAGCAAGAAGGCAAGAAACTCTCGGCAGCTTTCCAGGCAAATGGGTCGGGGGGAGTATCGGCAGACTTCGGGTCCGGATCGATTAACGTGACAGGATCCAACCTCGTCGTTGCGGAAAAGAAGGAGGAGAAACCCGTTGTTGCTCCTCCTCAGGTTCCAGCTCAAACAGTTCAAAAGGAAACACCGAAAGAGAAGCCGAAGGAAGCTGTACCGCTGCCTGCCTATGTCGACATCAGTGTTGAACCGAAGGACGCGACTGTGACGATCGACGGTACCACCGCGGGCGTGGGGAAGACCGAAGTGAAACCCGGTCGAAGGACTATCAAAGTCACGAAGAGCGGGTACGAAACGGACGAGCATACAGTAGATATCCTGCCGGGTCAAACTAAGCAGCACCCGATCACGCTCTCAAAGGTGTCTTCCGGGACCAGCTGGCTTTGGTACGTCGCAGGAGCCGCAGTGGTCGGCGGAGCGGCATATGC
>QYQB01000243.1 GCA_007280275.1 bacterium
GAATCGCAAGATAGGTCGAACCCCAGACAATATAGACGGAGGCGAACGCAGAAATCAGTTTCAGTCGTGGGGGGGATGAGTGCATGACTGCGTCAGTTGAGAGTTCTGTTTTTCCAATTCCACCATTTCAAGAGGTCAGGCTCGTGGCGTTGGGTTGAGGCATAGTACACAGCACACCGAAAGACGTACAAGAGACATCGATCAATCTGCATCCCAACCTGCGCGCATCGCTTGATGTAGAGCTTCTCGGGGTCTTTTCCCTTCAGGTCGGCCACCCGGCGAATGCCAAGCAGCCAAAGATCCTCTGCGATGCTTTTTCCCACACCCGGTATTTCCTGCAATTGCCTGGTGACCTGTTGCCTTGAGCCCTTGTTCATTGGATTTTTCCTTCTTAATTCCCCGGCATTCGACCGCGAATGACTGGGAGAGAATCTCATTCCCTTGGAACGTCCGGGCGGATTAGATAAACCTCCGGCGCTCAGGGCTTCTTAGACTTCGCACCGCCTGTCTTCATCAACGAAAGAGTGTCGAGGGGCAGTCCCTTGTCGTTGTAGACCCTCATGTCGAACGAAGTTGGGGTGACATCTATGATTCCATAATCATAGTCCTTGGCCTGCTTCACGATGTACGAGGCGCTCCCCGGGTTGTACAGGGGAGCACCCACGGATCCAAGAACCATGTGGTGAATTCCGTTCACCAGGTTGTGCTGGTAGAAATGCGAATGTCCGCCGATGACTACGTCGACGTGGTTTGGTTCAAAGACATTCTCTGACATTTTCTTCATCTTGGCATCCTCGCCATGTCCGCCCGCGCAGTATGCCGGTCTGTGATTGATCACAACCTTCCATGCTCTTGTCGTGGTCGAGAGATCACTCTGGGCGAAGCGGTACTGCGGACTTTCTTCGTCGTACGGGATTTCGTTGTTCAGCACAAGGACGTGCATGTCGCCGTAGTCGAATGAATAGTATTCTTGTATGCCCGAAGAAGATGCGGGGGCCTGCGTAAATGCCCGGGTGTTCGTCGACCACTTTTCGTGATTGCCGGGAGTATTGAAGAATGGAACGCGGGCGATCAATGCGAGTTCATTCGGACGGAAGAACTGCTCTTTGAAGGCCGGGTAACCTGAGTTGACGCAAAGATCACCGCCGTACAGCGACATAACAGGATTCGCTTCGGCGACGCGCCTGGCAATGCTGTCGTGAACAGTCACGCCTGTTCGGAAATCGGCCATCCACGCAAAGCGATAGCTCGTTCCCGGATTCGGAGCAGTCCGAAATGCAGCTTCACCCGTTGTCGTCCCGTTTTGCAGGGCTCGGTAGTGATAGAGCGTGTTGGGGGACAGTCCGCTGATCTTGATATTGTGGACGTATGTGGATTTGGTCGTTGTATCGCATGATTCTGTCCGGGCACGCAAACCGTAAGATCCTGTGAGACCGTACTCAACCACAACAGCGTCTGTAGTCGAACATTCGACAAGGACATAGATGCTATTGGTCGTCACCGCCTGCAGGTACGGTGACATCAAGATGGTTCCGTCCTGCGAGTACGAAAGAGAGAAGACAAATATGGAGATGACAAAGAGAAGGGCTGCGTTGAGTCTTCTGTGGATCATGAGTCAGGGCCTATGATGATGGTAGATGGATGAAGGGGTTAGTTGATGATGCCGATAACACGCCGTTATGTGATCATTCACCATTCCGACGGCCTGCATAAAGGCATAGCAAATGGTTGGTCCTACGAACCGGAATCCCAGTTTCTTCAGATCCTTGCTCATCGCCTCGGAAGCCGACGTTTTCGTCGGAATCTCTTTCAAGGATTTCCCGTGGTTCTGCTTTGGTTTGGTGCCGACGAATTGCCAAATGTAAGCATCGAAGCTTCCAAACTCCCGCTGAACAGCCAGGCATGCTTTCGCGTTACCGATGGCTGCGTCGATCTTGAGTCGATTGCGAACGATCCCCTCGTTTCGCAAGAGCTGGCGCTTCTTGCGTGCATCATACCGCGCGATCGTGGTGGGGTCAAAATTGTCGAAGGCTTTTCTGTAGTTCTCCCGCTTTTTCAGAATCGTGATCCAGCTCAGTCCAGCCTGCGCCCCTTCAAGGATCAGCATCTCAAACAGTTTCCGATCGTCATGAACGGGAACACCCCATTCATTGTCGTGGTATTCCATATACGACGGATCAGAGGTCGACCAACCGCATCGATTTCGATCTTTCATTTTGTACCAGGGATTTTGACTGATGTGCGGAGCTCTGTATTGATTTCACCCGGGAGTTCACGCCCGTACAGCCCCAGAAGAGTCGCTTCAATCGTGTAACTACATCAGAAAGAACTTTTCAACACCCAGTTAAAGACCAACCATGATTGTTGCCTTTACCTGGAATGCGTTGATATTCCTCGCGTTGTTGATGAAGTGCTTCTCGTCGCCGGCTTTATAGAAAGGATCTCTGTTGTCGTTCAACGCGAGATAGGAATCAAGTCGCTGGTCCTGGGTACGATCCGTGTCCTCCCACGCTTTGTCGCTGGCATTCATCAGGTCATACGAAATGCCCAGATCAAGTGATGTAAACGACCCAAGCGTCACGAGTACGCCTCCGCTGAATCCTGCACCGAGGCGTACGGCAGTGGCGAGATCGTACGTTGCGCTTGGGACTTTTGGGACACCCCGGAACTGCACCTGACCGCTGAATGTGCTCAGAGCGACATTGATGCCGATGTACGGCGTCACAGGGGCAAACGGCACGCCCATATAAAACTCAGGTCCCAACTTGATCGCAACAACCTTCTGGGAAAGGTCTATCGTTCCCTGGCCCGGCTGAGCTTCTCCGCTTCTGCTGAACGATGAGTAGTCGACTTCCCCCGTGAGTCTTAGGCCGAGCAGTCCAAAACGAGCTTTCGCCTGAAGATTGAGACCGCTTCCGAGTCCATACTTTGTACCGCTGTAGAAATCCATTGTGGTTCCCGCATAGTCTGAAGCGGGGATAGCGACTCCCGCTCCAGCTCCAATTTGAAATCTCAACTGCGCCTGAGCAAGGGCTGCAACGAGCATGAGAAGAAGCACCACCGAAAACGTGCGGGACGGAAATGGACTATGTGAATTCATGTGAGCCTCCTGCGACTGTGAACACGATACGTCAATCTAAGAAAGCGCGAAGGGAAAAGCAATGCAGGCGGAAGGGTGAGCGGTCAACTGTCTACATCATCCTCGCGCGTACTCTTATCCTCAGGTGAAAGAAAGGTCCTTGTCCGGGGACGAAGACCTGGCGGGAAGGGTTGGGGAGGAGGAGGAGGGAAGAACTCTGCACGAATGTCGTAGACGATGAAGTACACCGTCGTTCCGATTGCTCCCAGCAGACTGATTGTGCCGAGAAAAGCGACCACGGCAGCAAGATCGCCGGATGAGTCCATGATCCCCATGGTATTGCACAGCCATCGCCAGTCATGGATCGCGTGCCGCGAGATGAGCGTGAGTTGTTGCTTGGGCGCGTCATCGATGTAGATGGACACGTTGATCATGTTGTGTCCAAGCCAGTACAGAGTTCCAATGAGTGATCGGAGTCCGCTCGTCTTCAGGAAAACGATAATAGTCGTTACAGGCAGGATGATTTGCATGAGCGAACCACCGAGGAAGTATATGAACCGGCCGAAGAGGCTGAATATTCCATGGCCCCCCTCATGGATGAAAAGATCGATCGTATCGATGATCCAGATGAGTGCCGGCATGCCGTGCCGACCGTGCGCCGTTTGATAGTCGGTCGCAAGGTACAGGGAATAGTACCCGAGAATGAAGAGGATAATGAATTCGAAGACGATCAGGGCTCGTTTCATTCAAAAAGCTTTTCGCAGGAGAATCTGAATGGTGACTGTAAATGGCTCTGTGAAGGTAGAGAACACCGCAAAGAAAGTCAATTCGCAGAATTAAGAACAGCAACTTTTTCCGGATTCCCTCATCTCTCTTCGTAGGAAGTTGACAGTGAGGAAGGGAGTGCTAACTTAAGGGACCAAACCACAATCGCAACCAGCCGTGGTGTCAATCAGATACGAACAAATCGATGAACGTTCTATGATTGACAGAGGACAATCCTTCGTTCACGTCTACCATCGATACAAGCACCGTGTGTACGCCTATTGCTACCGGCTTCTCCGGCATCCACAGAACGCTGAAGATGCGGCGCAGGAGACGTTTGTCAAGATTCATCGATCGCTCGATCAACTTGAAAATGCAGCATCACTGCAGGCGTGGATTTTCTCCATCGCACGCAACGAGGCGTTTACAATTCTTCGCCGGCTGCGGCCAACGGAGGAACTGGAGGAAGAGACCGAGAATGTGTGGGATGAAGACAATCCGCTGGAAAATGTGGTTCAAAGAGAAAGAGCCGGGATTGTCCAGCACTGCCTGGGACTTCTCAAGCCGACGTATCGGGAGCTCTTGATACTCAAGGAATATGAACAGCTCTCCTATGCAGAAATCTCCCAGGTGACTGGTGCATCTGAGAGCGCGGTCAAGTCAGGATTGTTCAAGGCCAGAAGGGCGATGAGAAAGAAGTTGGAATCGATACTGAAGGAAAGGAATGAGATATGAAGTGCGATGAGTACCAGGAGCAGGTAAGTGCGCTAATCGACAATGAGCTGGCGGATCGGGAATCGGAGCTACTGTTCGCTCACCTGAGCGAGTGTTCTGTGTGCAGAGCGACTCTTCGCTCAGAGTTGGAGTTGCGGGCCAACCTCAGAGAGGATATCCCTCCATTGGCGCCGGAGGAATTGGATATGCGAGTATTGACCGCGGCGAAGAACCGCCGCCCAAGCGAGCCCGATCGCCCCGGCATCCCGGCAATGATCTGGCAGCGCAGGCTTTCAATGCGGATTCCTGTGGTCGCGGCTGCCGTCTTCGTGCTCATCTTTGGAAGCGTCCTGCTATCGTCGATGTGGGCTGAATCAAATCAGACCGCCGATGTCCGCACAGTACAGACGGCATTTCTGATGGCAGTTCCCACCGTGGAAGTAAGAGCATATACGATGGAACCAGTGGTAACCATTCAATAGGGAGGACTTATGAAATCGAGGAAACCTGTGTTGCTGATTATATCGCTCCTTTTGTGTGCCGGTCTTTGCGCACAGACGGTTGCCGAGAAGCCCGGTGTGGTTCAAGAACTTCTGAGTGAAGAAGATCAACTTGCGTTTCAGGATCAGCAAGCCAAGAAGCAGGCACCGCCCGACTACGTAAAGTATGATCAGCCCCCTGAAGTTGTGAAACAGGTGCATCCTGACTATCCCAACGAGGCCTTGGCGAGTAAGGCGGAGGGAACGGTCTGGGTAAATGTCTGGATAGATGAATCAGGAAACGTCGTCGAGGCAAAGGTAATGAAGAGTAGCACTGAGGTCTTCAATCAGGCTGCTATGGCTGCAGCGAAGCAGTGGACATTCAAGCCTGCAATTACGAATGGCAAGCCGGTTGCTGTGTGGGTCATGGTTCCGTTTCGTTTCAAACTTAGTGAGGGAAAAGGCGCAGCGCCTTCTATGGGAGTGCCGGTGAAGGCGCCAGATATGAAGTCGAAAGCCAAGAACCTCCGTGAGGAGATGCCACCGGCAGATTATGTTCCATACGAAAAGCCACCGGAAGCAATCAAACAAATGCCCGCGAAATATCCGGAAGCCGCAAAAAAAGACAAAGTAGAAGGGACAGTATGGCTGAAAACGTTGGTGGATGTACAGGGGAAGGTCACCAAGGTTGAGATTCAGAAAAGCGACGCAGAAATGCTCAATCAGGCAGCAGTAGATGCCGTAAAGCAATGGGTGTTCAAACCCGCGGTCATGGAGGGGAAGCCGGTAGCGGTTTGGGTGTCAATCCCCTTCCGGTTCAAGCTCGCCTCTGACCATGAGAAGCCCTTCAAGAAATAGGGTCACCGCAACACGGCAGACCTGACGGGTTTCCATGAGAGTTCACAATGAAACCTGTCAGGTCTACATGGAAAAGCTCTACCTGAAGAACCCGCCTGGCACACAAGCCGGGCGGGTTTTCTCTTTTGTGCGCCCGGCAGGGCGCAGTTGCTAGGGAGTGCAAGACTCCTATGACCCCGGCAGGGGGAATCATGAGCCGAACGGCAAGGGTGTCCACCGTGAGGTGGAATCTGAAGGAAGCCGAAGGCGAAACGCTGGCCTGACGAAC
>QYQB01000257.1 GCA_007280275.1 bacterium
AAGAATCGAAATGTCCTCTTTCGACGTTATCGCGCCATCATACACATACGTCGTGTCCAATGAGACAAGTTGATACACATGGTGCTTTCGAGCGCCATTGGCAAGTGTATCACCATTGATGACGACATTAAGATTCTTGGGGGTCGCATAGACAACAAGTATATCGCTTGCTTGTGCAAACGATTGACTTGGCGCGACACAGAACGCCGCTATTACAAATACAAAAAATGCGGTCAATATCTGTTTCATGATAGTTCTCCTTTGTATGTTAGGTGTAACAACGAATCTACCCTATCATTTTCATTCGATACACCCTCAGCGAAGAAAATGCCTTTACTTCTACGGCTTCTTGTTTAAGATTCCCTGTCACCTCCTTTTATCACTCAGTGCATACTTCAATGAATGTGAAAAATTCCATGATTTTAAAAAGTGTTTGCATCTGGTAACACTTGACTCATGTTTGAATACTCAAATCACCATTGCCAACGAAGCCCAACATCTGCAGTCATGCCATACGCTTGTATAGATGTCGGAGTATCTGGGTACATCTGAAGTAGAGAGAGATCTTGCGCACCATTCAGATTATTAATATTGCCATAGAATTGAAGACCAAACCACGGCAAGGTCTGCTTAAACGAAATATCCCAGCGTTTGTATGCTGCTGTGCTCGCTGCCAGTTGAGACCATTGACTCGGTATTGTAAATATGTCTGCCTGATAGAGCATAGACACACGGACTGAGAAGTCTTTGTAATCATATCCAAGAGATAGATTGACAATATGATTGGGCTGTGAAATCAATCGGTCGATATAGGATGTGTCGATCACCTGTTGGACACGGCCGACAGTTTTGAATAAGGTATATGGGTATTCCGCTTTTGAAGTCACATGCGTATAGTTTACATTCAGAATCAGCCCATTAAAGGGATTTGGCAGGTACCAGAAATGTGTCTGCCAATCGAACTCCAGTCCCCAGGTGACCACCACATAGGGATTATTTTTATACGTGTTGATGGTATAAGAAGCATTTGGATCAGGGTTTTTAGTGGTCAGATAGTACGGTGCGGCTTCGAGGCCTCTCTTGGTGAATGTCCAGGGATATATCAGATTATCAATTTGTTTTAGGAACCCGCCTACTGTAAATAATCCGACAGTATTTTCAGAAAAGGATAAATACACATCGTAATTTGTTGAACGCGATGGTTCTAGTTTGTAATTGTTCCATGCAATGATATTCGCTCCCGATATATCAATTCTCGGTATAATAGTATTAAAGTCTGGATATGATATCGAGTTGGAATAGGACAGACGTATATCAAACCACGAGAAGGGCTTATATCGAATATTGACATTCGGCAGCCAGAAAG
Organism: bacterium; assembly: GCA_007280275.1. GTDB lineage: Bacteria > Bacteroidota > Ignavibacteria > UBA10030 > UBA10030 > UBA9647. The sequence continues at coordinate 1,367 of QYQB01000257.1, forward strand.
GATGATCAAGTGTAGCAGTTGTATCGCCAGAGTGGTCGTAGACCGTGTATGACTGTGATGTCTGATTACCACGTGTTCCAGAATATGTTGTTTGAAGATTCTGATACCGTACGCCAGGTATCATTGTGAGGTCCGTGCCCAATTTAATTGTCCACATCAAATAAGACGCAGTGAGAACCTCGTTCCCCGAATAGTTATTTGTGATCGATTGAAAATTGTTGCGAGCCCAGCCCTCTTGACCACCTCGACGAGCAATTTCGTCGGTATTAGCTTGACAAAAACGAATCAACTCTTCCAACGTGCTAAAAGTCAAAGGATTTGACATCGTAAAATCACCATTGAGGAACGTTCCATAGCTAAAATTCGGATCCACAAAAAGCGACATAGGAAGGTTCGTAGGGTCCGAAACACTATATTTAAAATGGTCAATGATCATCAACGCTGCCCCTGTTGCACTTGGCGACGTGAATGTATAATTCGTACCAAATTGTTCATTGGTGTAGAGTCTTGTCTGGTAACGATACTTCCCACCGAATTTTACTGTCGAAGTGATCATAGGAGATACATTCAGCGGAAAATCTAAATTCAACGCCGCCATGAATGCACGCTCTTTGCCGAATCGATGATTGTTCGTCAAAGTGTTTAACTTTGATCTGTCTGGATCAGCATTTGACTGTTTGACCACAATTCTTGGATCCAAATTGTTTTCGAATCGAAGCTGATTTATACCTGCGTCCGTCGAGAGAAAATTAACCGACCAATCATCGGGATTCTTTGTTTCAGAATATGTATGAGACAGTGTCGCATCCACGTGAAACAGTGGTACTTGCTGATCAATTTTGAGTGTATTCGTTATCATGTTCACCTCACTCTTCGCGAACACAAGCGAATACGTGCGTCGATTAAATCCAGTGGTCAATGAACCTCCGACTACAATGCCTTCTTGTCGATTCTGTTCTTCTGTAGTTCCAGAACCAAAAAAATTTGTCAAACTGATTTTCCCTTCGGGAAGTCTGTAATCCAGGGCCACGGTTCCGTTGAGCCGTTGTCGATCTCTTGGATAATCTCTTAGATCTATTTCTCTCGTTGAATAGTTTTTCGTGGTGCTGTTTTGCTGGTCAGGGTCGTAGGCAGCCGAGAGCTCATTCGAAGTGAGATTTCTCCTTTCCACATTTGCCTGCACAAAGAGACCCAATCGCTCATCGAAAAATCTTCCTTCAACGCTGGCAACGATTTTGTGATTTCTGTACTTATTGTACGCGTTTGATAAACCTGTGTACCCCCCTTGGGCAAGAAATTCAACCCCCAATCCTTCTTTCCCTCCTTGAGCTTCTCTCAACTTAAAGTTTACTGTCCCGCCTAACACGTCTGCATCTTGATCTGCCATGACAGTTTTTGAGACCTCAATACTTTCGAGTATATTCGGAGAGATCATGCTCAGATCAGTACTGCGATCAGCAGCGTTTGACGACGCCATGCGAACACCATCAACTGTCACAACATTGTATTTCGGTTCAAGGCCACGGATAACTACTTTGGTTCCTTCACCACCGTATCTTGTAATAGAGACACCCGGGAGCCTTCCGATCGATTCCGCAGCGTTTGCATCCGGTAATTCCTGAATTCTGGCAGAAGAAACCACATTCATCAAATGATCTGCCGCTAATTGTCTGTTAATCGCTTGATTTTGTCCTTGCGCTTGTGCAGTAACGACGATTCCCTCGCCTTTTAGCCCTACGTTTTCAAGGGCGAAATCGTGGGTGACAGTTGTCCCCTCTTTAATATCGAGATGGACCTCCACGGACTTGTATCCGATGTAGGAAACGCGAAGGATATACGATCCCGCCGGCACATTCCGTATGACGTACTTTCCATTGATGTCAGCAGCTGCCCCCATGCCGGTCCCTACGAGCATCACGTTCGCGGAAGGGAGAGCCTCGCCTGTCTGTGCATCCTTCACGCGGCCCTGGACTGTCACGGCAAACGCTGAAGCCTGAGCGCTGGAACTCAGAAGCACCAGGACGGGGCAAAGGATGGCTGAAACGAAAACAATCCTTTTCAACATTGCGTCCTCCTGTGAAAATCCGTGCGAAGCAGTTTGCGAGTACGTGCAATCGTGGTTCGCACTCTGCCAATACTGTTAGGCCTTATGTTTATCGTGCCGCTCTGTGGCATCGAGCTGCCAAGGAAGCTTATGTCTGCCACACCGGTCTCATGGATCATGTGTAATCTCTTCCTCGCAGCTTTCAGGTTGCTATCCGGTAATCGGCAAATACTTTTCGGATGGAAAGTGCGGCTGCACCGAGAAGGGCCGGACTGTCATTCAGCGAGGTGGGAAGGATTGCCGTCGCTCGCTGCTTGGTGAACGCCCCTCTGCCGCGTGCGGAGGAGTTAATCTCATCGCTGACCATATCCCAAATCTGTGTGATCGACCCTCCCACGATAACAACTTCAGGATCGAGGATCGAAATCATATCGCCAATTCCCACTCCGATGTGTTGTCCCCACAGGCGGAGCGCGCTGAGAGCATCATTATCGCCTGCGCGCGCTGCGTCAACAACGTCGGAAAGTGTCTGGGGTGGATGAGTGCCAGGAGTTGATTGCTTCGCGGCTGCAAACCATCGTACCGGTGCCCGCTCAGAAGCGTAGAGCTCCCAGCATCCCTTGTTACCACATTGACACTGTTCTCCCCCATCAACGACTGTCATGTGTCCAACCTCGCCTGCGGCATGCATGGTGCCGCTCAGAATCCGTCCGTGTACCATAATGCCTGCACCAATGCCAGCTCCCAGAAGGAGATAAATCAGGTTTGGAGTGATAATGTTGTGCTTGCCGAGAAGCAGCTCTGCCAGCGCCGACGCCTTCGCATCGTTTTCCACGGCGACGGCCTCCACCTTCGGAGCAAGTTCGCGGATCACGGCCCCGAGATCGACCTGGCTCCACCCGAGGTTCGCTGCATAGATCACTTGCGACTTCGCGGAATCGACGATGCCAGCGACACTTGCTCCAATGCCATGAAACTCATGAGAGCCCAGCGTGGACCGCATCGATTCCAGTCGGGCGATACATTGCGGCAGAAGGTTCTCCGGAGACACTGCTTTCGTCCAGATCTCGTCCCGTGCTTTGATTGTACCGTCGATGTCGATGATTGCAACGCGCGTACATGGAGCATCGAGGGCTAGAGCACCGACGAAATGTTTGCCATGCTTGACGGTGAGGTTGACTGGATTTCGGCCGATCTTTCCTCCACGATCCGGCAGTTCAACGAGGAGATCCTCTTCGAGGAGACCCTCAACGATGCTCGACACTGTGCTCTTGTTGAGCTGCGTAATCTCCGATATCTCGGCGCGCGAGATTGGCTGGCGGCGACGGATGGTGTTGAGAATGATCGACCTGTTGATGTTGCGCGCGACTTTCGCATTGATGCTCGTTACGTGACCGTGCCTAGACTTCTTGGTTGCTGCCATGGCTTAGGAGAGATTCATTGTTGAGAGAGTTTGTTGTTTAATCCAACTAATTAAGCATGCAAGAGAAAGTCAACATTGATAGTACATCGAATGCCAACAATATGGGAAAAGAAAGGCTGGATTAGTTTGTTGTTTAAACAAACTAACTGAGGATAGCAAAAGTCTGGGGATTTGTCAAGTTAAATCTGACGAAATCGTCAATACTGGAACCGATTCCTAATTTGGACATGATCTGGACTGTCACTTGAATACTACATAGTAATTCTTAACAATCCTGACCAACACCTTTGGAAACCCTCGTCCCCGCATTTCATGTGCGACGCCACGAATCTAATCGCTTCTGCTCGGTGATGTCGTGGCTGATGCCAACAATTCCCATGATGTTGCCCTGATTGTCCTTGAGCGGAATCTTGCTGGTGAGATGCCAGCGTTGTTCTCCGGTGTCTTTGTGCAGGGCGAGTTCCTCCCTCTCCAACAGTGCTTGCCCCGTTCGGACAATCTGCATCTCATCTTCAGTGTATTGGTTGGCAAGCTCAGGAGGATTGAAGGATATGGATGTCTTCCCGAGAACCTCTTCCTGATGCTCCACATCGATGGAGCGCAAGTGCGCTCGATTATTGAGGACATATCGTCCTTCTGCAAGGCTCATGGCAGACCTGTCAGGTTCCATGGTTAATCCCGCGAAACCTGACAAATCTGCCGCGTTTCGATGGTAGACCTGTCAGGTTTCATGGGTAATCACGCGAAATCTGACAGGTCTACCAGGTTTCCGTTTCCTGAGAAGCTCAGTAGAGAAGGTGCTTCGCCCGAATCTTCTTGAACTTCTCGACGTCGTCCCTCCACATCTCGACGATCTTCTCCGGAGGCACCCCGGCATCGATCGCCGCGGCCATCTTTGGTGTTCCGGCGAGACGGTTGATCGAGCGTCTCCACTTCACACTGTCGGCAAAGAGCTTTTTCGCCGTCGCCAGCATATAGACGCCTACTTTCACAGGCTCGAGCTCGTTGCGGTCAGTAATCATGACCCAGACCCCATTGCAGGTGACTCCTTCGTATTTCGGATGTGTGACCACTCCCTCGATGTTGTGCGGTTTGAAGTCGGTCGGTTCGAACATGACCCCTTTCAATTTGCAGGCATTCAGTGCCATCGCCCACTTCATAGGATCGATATACGGGGCTCCGATATACTCAAATGGACGATCCGAACCGCGCCCTTCTGAGATGTTCACCCCTTCGAAGAAGCACGTGCCCGGATAGACGATAGCGCTATTGAGCGTCGGAATATTCGGCGACGGGGGCAACCATTTCAATCCCGTCTGATCATACCACATTGTCCGCTTCCAGCCTTCCATCTTGACCACTGTCAGCTTGGCCTTCACGCCGTCCTTCATCCATTTTTCGTTGTTGTACATCGTGGCAAGCTCGCCAATCGTCATACCGTGAGCCACGACGATGGGATGAAGCCCGACGAACGAACGGAGAGAGTCGTCCCGATTGAAGCCCTCAACCCACGTCCCGCGGATCGGGTTGGGACGATCGAGCACGATGTAGGGAATGTTGTTCTCTGCCGCGGCTTCCATGGCATAGGAGAGAGTGCTGATGTAGGTATAGAACCTGACGCCGACGTCCTGGATGTCGTAGATCAGGACATCGACATCCTTCAGCATTTCCTTCGTCGGCTTGTTGATGCCGCCGTAGAGCGAGTAGGCAGGCACGCCGGTTTTGCTGTCGACGGCGTCCGAAATCTTGGCTCCCGCCGGAGCATCCCCCCGAACGCCATGTTCTGGTCCGAACAACGCGACAAGTTTTGTGCGCTTGTCCTCATGGAGGGCATCAGCGAGGTGCTTGCCATTCGAGAGCATGGCGGTATGATTTGTCACCAGGCCTACCCGCTTGCCTTCGATGAGCTTGAAGTGTTTTTCGAACAAGAGATCGGCCCCTGTCTTCACCTGACCGACCAGAGTGGCCGCGGCAAGACAGAGGATC
>QYQB01000218.1 GCA_007280275.1 bacterium
ACCATCGCCTCTCTTTCTTATCGGCGTTTCTTGGGTCGACGGGATCTTTATATATTTCGACCCTTTTCACCGGACATGAGGGATCGACCATATTTGCCGCACTCATTCCATTTATCCTTGGGCTTGCGCTCTCAGCGCTTCACAGGAGGCGAGCCGTTCCAGGTGAGATCGCTGCATTCGTGATGTTCATGTTTGTCGTGATACATACCTACGTTTTTCCGCTTGGGTTTACCTTGATCCCCCTCGTGATCACCGCAAGTCTCAGTGCCGTTCGTTATCGTTGGGAGATGTCACCGTCGTTTCGAAACTCGTTGAGAAGTTTTGTTGCGATTCCGCCGGGCTATGTGGGCAGGGTGTGGTGGGCGGCGATGGCGCTATTCCTCACAATGATTCTGGCTGGATTGGGATATCTCCTCATTGAACGTGGATGGGAAATCGCGGGACCGCTACGCATTAGGGCCAGTGCAACCTACAGGGCATGGGCTATCTCACATTTCAAAGAGGTGATACTTATCTACTGGGGCATCCTTCCGTCCAGCATCCCGTTTGGCAGCATCGCAAATCCGGCAAAACTGAACATACCAATGCTGCTTGAAGCTGGCTATTTCCTGGTCGCAGGCCTTGTGCTAGTCATTGCCGTCGGCTTGAGGCATCTGATCCGTCAGTTCAAAACCACGGGCATGTTTTTCGCTTCCTACGTTGTCTCCTGGACTATTATTTTCTTGTTCATGAAGTTTTTCATCGTTGACTCGTACTATCTCTACAAATTCTACTACACGAACTATTTCTTGCTGATTATTCCTCTGGTAATTGGCGGAGAACGATTGATTCTCCGGACTCATTTCCCGAACTTCTGCCGTCTCGAAGCCATAAAGAAGACCGCTGTCGTGGCAGTCTTCGGGTTCTTTGCCATTGCCAACCTGATCTACGTCACACTCTACAACGTCGATATCGTATCTCGGCGGTACAATGCAAATGAATTGACGATAACCGATCTATCGGGTCTGGCACCCTATGTCACCAAAGGAGTATTCTTCAACCTTCCGCAATTCGACATGCAGAACGTTTTAGAGTACGTATTTCACAGCCATGGATTTCCGCCTCCCCGCTCAGTAGCACGGACTTTTTCATACGAGCTCCGCGTCAAAGGAATTGAAGATATTCTCATGAAAGAAGAGGTAGAGGACTCCGTTGTTTGGAAGAGTGACTACTTTCGACTCCTCAAGGCGCGGGAACACGACAAGCTCATCGTTGACACCTACTATCAAGGTGAGCAATATCCGGAGATCTATAACGACCATGTGTTTCGCTGGGTGCGTGACAAAGTCACACTCGAACTGATCAATCCTGCGAATGAAAGGGCTGTGTTGAGTTTTTGTGTGGAACCCGGGCCGGGTGTCGGTTACCATCCATTCTGGCTCTACGTCTTCGTCAACGGAACGTTGCTCGATAGCACACTCGTCGGTGGTCTCCAGTCCATCAGATTCGAAATCCCTGCATTGTTCAAGAGAGTGAATGAAGTAAGATTCCTAACCCTGGAGAAGGGGCGCAACTTTCTCCCCTGGGAAGAGCGATACCTGAACTACCGCGTAGCTCTGATCGGCATCTCAGAAGACCGGTATCTGACGGAATCAATGAAGATCCTGAACGCCCCTGCCGACATCATCCCGCGTCGGTCATGGGAAGTGCTTGCGCAAACTTCGTCAACGTGGAAGGACACGTCAGATCTTCTCTTGATAGGCAACAACTGGAACCCCGTTGAACATGACGGACCGCAAGTACTCCGATGGGTGAATAACGACGCTCAATTGCTCATCTTCAATCCTTCGGACGAGTCCCGGGTTCTGAAGCTGACGATCGAGAAGGGGCCTGCACTCGGTGGACAGGAACCGATGCTTGAGGTGCTACTGAACGGTCTTCAGATTGACAAGGTCGCACTTGCCGAGAGAAAATCAGTGGAGATTGCGCTCCCTAGGATGAACTCCAAAGAAAACATTGTCACTCTCCGTGTCGATCGAACCGGAATTCCCGTCGGGAGGGATCCGCGTGTTCTTAATTTCAGAGTGCTCGATGCCCGCCTGGTCAGATAACCCGAAACCGAACCAATGACCGCAACCAATCCATCCGGATTTCCACGCCTCGAAGGGGGAAAGAATTTGGACGGTGGGTGCAAGTCCTCCGTACCCGGGCGTCCCCTCGTGAGTATTATAACGGTCGTTCTGAACGGGAAGGACCGGCTCAAACGCACAGTCGAGAGCGTCTTAAGCCAGTCTTATGACCACATCGAGTACATCGTGATCGATGGAGGGTCGGATGATGGTTCCGTAGATGTCCTGCGAAGTCTCGGAAGCACGATCGATTACTGGGTAAGCGAACTAGATAAAGGTATTGCTGCCGCGTTCAACAAGGGGATCGCCTTAGCGCGAGGAGAAATCATAGGCTTGTTGAACGCCGGCGACCTCTATGAGCGGAACGCTGCCGCGGCGGTCGTCGATGCCTATCTCGCCTCGCCCCGAACTGACGTCTTCTGTGGCTCCATTCGATTGAAAGAAGCAGGAGCCCCGCCGCTCGAGTGTAATTCATCTCCGTCGCGTTTGGAGAAGGAAACATCGGTCTATCATCCGACGACCTTCGTCAAGCGAACATCCTATGAACGATATGGACCCTTCGACGAAGGCTACAATTATGCGATGGACTACGAGCTTTTGTTGAGGTTCAGGCGATCGGGAGCCTCCTTTTATGTTCTTAAGACAGTATTGGCTGAGATGGAACTGGACGGGATCTCCGCTACACATTGGCGGCTGGGATTGAATGAAGTACGAAGGGCGAGGGCCGCATACTTTTCACCTGCGAGCGTCGCTTACCATCATAGCAAGGCAGTGTTGCTAAACATCATGGCCCGAGGACTCAAGAAACTTGGGATGCTTAATGTCTATCGCGCCTACTGGAGGTTCCAAAATCTGCGCACGGGACACAGGGAGAAGGCACAACAAGCAGGATGAGATTCAAAATCGTTATTCTTCGCCTATTGCCTCTTTTGTTTTTCTTGGCACTCTCGCTCCCTCACCATCCGTTTTCAGGCTGGTTGGACGCAGAGTTCATTATTCCCTACGGTTTCGAGACCATGCAGTTCGTAGCAGATATCGGCAGCTTCGCTCTGGGGTCCATTGTTTTTCTTGTTGCCATGATACTCGTTTGGAGGACGGGGAAGGGGGCCGTGGTTCATATTGGATTCTGGATCGTCGTTGGGCTCATGATGTACGCGGCAGACAGAACGCTCATCTTCAACAACATCGAGCGGATCCATTTTCCTCAATACACGATCATGGCATTGCTACTCGGTCTGTCGCTTCAGGGTGAAAATCTTATCTTCCTTGTCACCTCGTTTGCGGGATTTGCCGATGAATTTCTTCAGTTTTCCATGGACCCGCAGAAGACGAACTACCTTGATTTCAATGACATAGTGTTGAATATTCTGGGTGCGGGACTTGGCGTTGCTCTCCTGATTGCCTTTCGAAAAAGTGCCGCCAGTGAGTCCTCGTACTACGAAAAGCGCTTTCGCACTCTGTCCCTGGTGGTCACATCCATGGCCGCCGGTCTCGTGCTTCTCGCTCTGAGCGTTGGACGCATTGTCACCGTGGCAGACATTGCGACGAATCGATCTGTCGTAACAGAAGTACATGGGAGACTCTCATTCATTCTTGGATTCGAGCGACACGATCAATTTTGGATCAAATCCGACTTTGGAAAGATTGTGCACATTCTCCCACCGGTCGAAGGCCTCTTGTTGATCTCCTTGTTGCTTGTCCTTTTTTTGGTATCCTTCCAATGGCTGAAAGGCCTGAGGGGACCGGCAAGCCACTCATTCGGCGCAGGGGCGGGGCCTTGGGGGATGAGAAGTAACGATGATATCATAGAGAACATGGTGTCTTCAGAAAGACTGTGAACGATGATTTCTGAACGCGAAATTCTTGTCCTGATACCCGCCTTCAACGAGGAGGGACGTGTTGGGGAAGTCATCAGGGGTGTCCGAAAATTCCTTGGCCAGTCGGCTATACTTGTCATCGATGATGGTTCGAGCGATCGGACAGCGCATGTCAGCCGTGAGGAAGGGGCCATAGTCGTAAGTCATCCGTTCAATCTCGGCGTGGGAACGGCTCTCCAAACTGGCTACAAATATGCTGTGCAGGAAGGGTTCAAATATGTGATACAACTTGATGCCGATGGTCAGCACCCTCCTGAGTTCCTTCCTGCTTTCACATCGAAGCTGAAGGAAACGGAAGCGGATCTGATCGTCGGGTCGAGGTTTCTTACGGGATCAGAAGAACGGATGTCGGCCATCCGCAGAACCGGCAACAAGCTCTTCGCCCGCATCCTCTCATTCCTTATCAATGAGAAGTTGACCGATCCTACTTCGGGATACCGGGCTCTCAAGTCCACGGTGCTGCAATTCTGTGTCCAGGATCAGTATGCTTTCGACTATCCCGACGCAGATTTTCTTCTCACGATCCACAGATCTGGATTTCGCATCGAAGAGATTCCATTCAGAGTTGACCCGCGACTCGGCGGAACGTCGCAGCATTCGGGGCTGGCCCCCTTGTTTTATTCGATCAAAATGATGATATCACTCTTCGTCATCATGCTCCGCAAGAAGTCGGCAGACAGCAATTAGCAGTTTGTTGAAAATCGAGTTTCACAGCAATAAAATGAACCGCTAAGGCGGCGAAGAAAAAACTAGATTCAAGATTCCATAGAGAATGACCATCTTAATACTTTCTTGGCGCTCTCCGCGGTTTCGCTTTCTGAATCCCGCTTATGAGCGGAATCCGAGAGCGGGACTTGGCGGTTTGCTTTTTGACAACCTGCTGGAAAGGACAATCCTATGACTGAGCGCCTTCAGATATTTGTCATCGTCCTCGGACTTCTCATTTTCTTCGGCATCATTGAGCTTGTCCGGAGAAGGAAACTCCGGGAAGAGTATTCCTTCATCTGGTTGATCACCGGATTCTTCTTCGTGCTCTTTGCGCTCTGGTCCGATATCCTCCTTGTACTCAGTGAGTTCGTCGGCATCGCTCTTCCCGTCAACACGCTCTTTTTCATGGCGCTGATTTTCATATTCCTTCTGTGCCTCTATTTCTCACTCAGAATTTCGGCACTTACGACGCAGGTGAAAAACCTGGCACAGGAGTTGGCTCTCTTGCAGAACCAGACCAATGCAATGCACCCCAAAATCCCGACAGTACCATGAGTCCTAGTGGTCGGAAAGTGCAAAATCCCGCCAGATTGCCGTCCCAAAAGAGGGAGCAAAAACCAGCGGATGGCTCGGTTCGATCAATCTGGATTTTCCTATCTCAACCAGCTTTCCAAGTGCTGATGATTGGTGTGGTGACATGTTTGGCATACTCCAATACCATCGATGCCTCCTTCCATTTTGATGACCAAGATTCAATTCTGACCAATTCCGCCATACGCAGTCTCGGGAATTTCGGTGAGCTCTGGTCTAATTGGGCAAAACGTTTTGTTACCTATTTATCGTTTGCCCTGAACTACCATTTCTTCGGACTTGGAGTCCGTTCCTTTCACGTCGTGAATATCGCTCTTCACATCGGGAATGGAATCCTTGTTTGGTGGCTCATACGCTTGACAGCCGCGGCGCCGTCTATGAAAGGGCAGCCATGGACCACGATGCGCTCGATCCCTTTGCTGGCAGGCCTACTTTTTGCGCTTCATCCTGTCCAGACCCAGGCCGTTACGTACATCGTTCAACGGGCTGCGCTTCTTGGTACGTTCTTCTATCTCCTCACTGCCTGTTTCTATATCAAGGGGAGGCTTGTGCAGCTCACAACCGGGAGTTTCATGCGCGGGTTGGGTTGGTTTGCTGTGTGCGCGCTGATGGCGTTTATCGGGATGTTCTCGAAGGAAATTGTGTATACACTTCCGATTGCCCTCGTGCTCTACGATGTGTTCTTCCTTGGGGGCGTAAGAGGCCTTAATTGGAGGTTTGTCGGCGCTATTGGGGCCGCTTTCGCTTTGGCCATCGTCGGCCTCATCTACGGTGGATTGATGGAACTCGTCGATACGACAACGATATCTCGAAGCCTCTATTCTGCAACACAGTTGAAAGTGTTGCTCATCTACGTCAGGCTGCTTTTCCTGCCGATCCATCAAAGTCTCGAGTATGTGGTCTCGCCGCCAATGGAGCTTCTCGATATCGAGATGCTTGCTGGGCTTGCGGTCCTCGGCATCATGATCATTGCTTCAATCACAATGTCCAAGCATCATCGGCTGATCTCTTTTGGGATTGCCTGGTTCGTTGTGACATTGTTGCCCGAGTCCAGTATCATCCCATTGAAGGACTTCATATTCGAGCATCGTTTATACTTGCCCATGGTTGGATTTGTTTTCGCAACAGCTGGCTGTGCAATTGCCCTGGACAAGTACCTCCCGAGATCGGTCAAGGTCATTGGTCTCGCAACTCTCATTTCACTCAGCGGCGTAATGGCTTTCGAACGAAACAAGGTTTGGAAAAACGACCTAAGCTTGTGGAGTGATGTAATCGAAAAGGCCCCGACGAAAGCGAGAGCGTACGTCAATAGGGCCCGCGCATTCACCGATCTCAAGGAGTACGAACTTGCCCATGCTGACCTCGACAGAGCTTCAAGGCTTGACCCGACTCTGGTCGAGATATACGCGAATAGGGCAAGCATCAACTTGATCTTGGGTGACTTTGATGCAACGATTGCCGACTGCGGTAAGGCGATCGGCCTTGGAACGAATTCTTCCATTGCACTTTCAAGGATTTTCTACAGTCGGGGATCGGCTTTCCTGATGAAGCGAGAACTTGATTCCGCACTGGCCGACCTCAGTAGCGCGGTAAGTAACGATCCGACCTATGCTGAGGCTTACACCAACCGGGGCTATGCGTACTGGCTCAAGAAAGAAAGTGAAAATGCCGTTCGGGAGTTTACCTCGGCACTTAGGTGCAATCCACGGTATGGCAAAGCACTAACCAATCGAGCCATCGCGTTCATTGACTTGAAAAGACCCCGGGATGCTGTTGCAGATCTCGATGGGGCTATTGCTCTGCAGCCTGATAATGTGGATGCATTTGTCCAGAGGGCAAGGGCTAATTCAATTCTCGGCGATATTGTGAAAGCTCATGCGGATTCTGCCGCCGCGCTACGGCTATCGGCTGAGCGACGACGCTTCCCCTAGAAGTGCGCTGTCCTCTCTTAAGAGAAAAGGCTGCTATCAGCCTGCTTCTTCGACTGGTTCCTGGTGCTTGACATACCTCACAATCCCCTGAATCATCCATCATCCCATCATTTTCTTCTTGACATTCACCCCACGCTCTTCTATAT
>QYQB01000234.1 GCA_007280275.1 bacterium
GTGCATGACTTAGGCATCAGAGTACGCACAGACGTACGCGTCAACCTTCGGAAGATCCATGACAATGTATGGGTTGCCAAAGGATATCAAGATGACTGGCTTTCCGAGAGTGAACGCACGTGTCAAGAACTCCCTTTGCTTACGCGAAATCAATCCCGTCATCTCACCCGAGCGGGTAAAAAGCTTCACCTGGCAAATGATCAGATCGGCTGCTTTTGCTGTCTCGAGGGCCGATTCGTATTCGACATTGTTACTGTTCTGATCAACCTTCGCAAAGTCGATATTCGAGCGACGGTCGTGGAGCATCGAATGGAACGATCGCCCGCCCTTCGGATCTTCCGTGTCCGAGATTTCGAGGTCTGCGATCTTCTTTGTATCCAGAGGCGAGAGGGGAAGAATGTCGTTCTTGTTGCCCAGGACCGTCACCGCTCTCCGGGCTTTCTCCATCGCGAGCATTTCTTGATCACGCGTGGCCACCGCATTTGTTCCCTGAGCAGAAAGTGCACAGAGAAATCCGGCAAACGCGAGCACTCCCACAATGATAGCAGGCTTTCGTGCCATACTTCGCTCCTCATGAATTGATCGTATTGCAAGTTGATGATTTGTGTCAGTGGGAAACTGTCAGAATGAAACACGGTGCAAGATATAGTGAACTGTCGTATACGAATTGCGCGGTATTTGTCGCCTTGGAGTGGCACCTCCATGAAGTTTCAGTAGGCATGGTACCGTGCGGCAGGAATTCATGATAATATATGTATAGGTGCGCAGTCTGTCAAGCTTTTGGGAGTTGTCTTCTAAGAATCTCGGGATAGCCATACGGTTTTTCCTTCTGTCGAGGTGTTTCATTTCTATTTCTGAATCAGAGCACACACGATAGCATCATGTAACTTCGGACACACAGCGCCAATCTTCTGGCTTTCTCACTTGGATAGACTCTGTTGGTCAGAAAAACAACGATCAGAGCGCTGCTCGGATATATCTCCGCGTTTCACCGCTGCAACGATCGCAAGATCGATGTCTCCCGGCATCAAAACCAGGTCCGTTCCGGCTTTGATCGCGAGAACCGGCGCTTTCCCCGGACCGCACTTCGAAGCGACGCCACATATGCATTGCTTTCGGATGTTACTTGGTTAAATCGCGGAAATACTACTTGCCCCAACCCTTGCGCTTGGGGATCTTTGGGCTTTTGGGTTTCTTTGATGAAATGTGATGAGCTTCGGCGGACGAGCGTGAACAGACCGGATGAAATAATGCGTTTGGTACATGAATACAGCTGCGCTCTGGCAGCATCCTCCCCTTTTCCGATATACTTTTATGAAGCAAACAGGTTCACTCGAACGAATTCTGGCGAGTTTGATTTGTTCGATCCTAGAACTCGCGCAAACATCCTCCCCCCCTTTTGGCGGCATCAAGCGCATGGACGCGAAGGTTTTTGTCTCAGGTAGTTGACGTGGAGAGAAACAGGTGCGAAGATTTTCTGAGATGCAGGGTGGAGGGAAACGCAGAGTTCAGAGAAGATTGGAACAGACCATCGGAGCTAGAACGGGTACAACCCCGCGACAATGGTACAAAAAAACAGGCCGAATCTTTTCAGAATCGGCCAATTTTGTAGCGGGGGCAGGACTTGAACCTGCAACCTTCGGGTTATGAGCCCGACGAGCTTCCAATTGCTCCACCCCGCGATCATGTTTTCTCGTTGCACAGAGTAAGTGGTGAGCTTGTCGAACCACTCCACCCCGCGATCATGTTCGCACTTCGCATCCACGTAGAACCCTGAGCGAGTCGCATCGTATTGTGATGCGACGAGTCGAAGGGCACCCCGCGATCGTTGTGGCTTTTAATATACAACCATTTTATGCTCAAGTCAAGGCACGTTTTGCTGAATGATTTTCTGCTGCGGTCAGACAGAAATGAGTTCATTTTTCAGTATTATCATACCAGTGAAGGACGTTCGTGACCATATCAAAGAGATCTTCTCAGAAAGCGGAACGCTCTGTTCGATTCCTGATTTCGAGTTTCGGCCTCAGCAATTGGAAATGGCAATGGCAATTGCGTCGGCGGTGGAATCACGGTCCCACCTCATCGTTGAGGCCCCAACCGGCGTCGGTAAGAGCCTCGCCTATCTCGTTCCCGCCATCCTCCACGCCGTGATGAATGATCGGAAAGCAATCGTCTCATCCCATACAAAAAATCTCCAGGAACAGTTGCTGCGGAAGGATGTTGAGCTGGCGCGAACACTTCTCCCCATCGAGTTCAATGCCGCTCTCCTGAAAGGCCGCAAGAACTACCTCTGCACAACACGGCTGCAGAACGCCCACAGTCATCAGCGTCAGCTGTTTGGCAAGGATGAAACCGATGAACTGGAGATGCTCCGGGAATGGGCCGAGACAACTCGAGAGGGCGATCTCGAGGCCCTCCCCTTCGCACTGAGCCCGGGCATCCGCCAGCAAGTGTGGTCGGAGCAGGGTGCTTGCAGCCAGAAAATCTGCGGAACAGGCTGCTTCTTCCAAGCGGCAAAGGCCCGCGCCCGCGACGCAGACCTCATCGTCATGAATCACGCACTCTTCTTCACCCTGCTGGCATCCCAGCCCCAGCGCGAGGGATTCCTCTACGAGAATGACTTCGTGATCTTCGACGAAGCTCATACGCTTGAATCCATTGCCGGCTTGGGAATCGGCAAAGACCTGTCCCGGTCCCAGGTTCTCTATGCTGTTCATAGACTGTACAACCCCCGGACGAAAAAGGGATTGTTGTCACGAATGAGGAAGAAACAAGTTCGTGAGCTGTGCACCGAGGCTGATGAAGCTGTCAATGAGTTCTTTGATGCTGTCGTGGCGGCTGCGAGAAGATCGGGGGCAGCCAAACCAACAGTGCGAGTACGGGGACCGCACCTGGTCGCCAACCTCGTCGACCCCCATCTGCAACAGCTGCAAGACGTGGTGAAAGAACTCGCGAAAGACACTGACTCAAAACTGAGCAAGGAGGAGCTGGCAATTGCCCACCGGCTTCTGTGGGAGGCGCAGATCCTCATCAGGGAGTTTCTCGATCAACCCGATCCGGCGCTCACCTACTGGGTGGAACTTCCGGACAAAGGATCGAAGAACACGACCCTCTGCGCCGCGCCAACCGACATCTCGACGAGCGTCGGACCGCTCCTGTTTCGAGAGAATACCTCCGTCATCCTGACGAGCGCCACACTCGCCGTGGCAGGCTCCCTCGACTATATCCAAAGCCGCCTCGGAGCCAGACCTGCAGAAACGCTGATCCTCGATACTCCATTCGACTTCCGCCGGCAAATGAGGCTGATAATTTCCGGGGACATTCCGACGCCTGACGCGGCCGACTATGAACGCGAACTGCCGGGTTGGATCCTTTCGAGCATCGTCAGAAGCCGGGGAAAAGCGCTCGTCCTCTTCACCAGCGCCGCCCTGATGAAACGGATGGCACAGGCACTGAGGGCCCCCCTTCACGAAGAAGGGCTTCAGTTACTTGTCCAGGGAACCGGTTCTTCCCGGCATGATCTCCTGCAGGAGTTCAAACGCGATATTGACTCCGTGCTCTTTGGGCTGGATAGCTTTTGGATGGGCGTCGACGTCCCGGGCGAAGCGCTCGAACACGTCATCATCACGCGGCTTCCGTTTGCGGTGCCCGATCATCCGCTGATCGAATCCAGATCGGAGTTTATCACTCAACATGGGGGTAACGCATTCATGGACTTCACGCTGCCGGAAGCAGTCATCAAGCTGCGACAGGGAGTCGGACGATTGATTCGCTCGACATCAGACAGGGGAATTGTTACGGTGCTTGATTCGCGGATTGTGGTGAAACGCTATGGCCAGCTTTTCCTCCGTTCGTTGCCGCCTTGTCCCGTTGAAATTGTATCGTCGAGCGGAGACGTTGAGGAGCAGGAAAGGTTTGAATGAACGGGAAACGTGCGTAGCTCTTCCGATGATTCGAAACGAGGTTTGTAGAACAGAGTGACGATCTGTCCCGGAAGTTTTCTGCTACTTCTTCTTCAGCAGGTAGATGAATATGGGAGCCCCAACAACTGCAGTGACGACGCCGACGGGGATTTCCGAGGGGGCAAGTACAGTCCTCGAAAGAAGGTCGCAAGCGACGAGATATGTTGCTCCTGCCAGAAACGATGCCGGCAGCAGCAGACGGTGGTCCGGACCAAACATCAGACGGCACGCGTGCGGTACAACCAATCCCACAAATCCCACTACGCCACTTACCGAAACAGCAAGACCGGTTATGAACGAAGCGAGCAGGTACGAGAACCTCTTCACCCTGTCCACTTCGACGCCAAGGTGAAGCGCAGTCTCATCGCCAGTTGAGATCAGGTTGAAGTAACGGGACTGCGTGGAAAGAGCAATTGAGGCCAGAACGATCAGCGGACCCACCACCCAGAACGATCGGATGTCAGCCGAGCTCAGGTTTCCGATGAGCCACAAATACGCCGTACGAAGATCCTGATTGACCATCGCTGTGAACAGGAGCACCATCGCACTGAAGAATGCTCCAACCATCACTCCGGAGAGCAGCAGTGCATTCGTATCGAGTATCCCCCGGCGATGCCCCAGCGCGAAGACCAGCAGCATCACCAGACCGGAACCGATGAACGAAAAAAGCGGCGTCGTCAGATACGCCATCCCGATTCCGGACATCATGGCAATCAAGGCTCCGACCGTTCCCCCGCTCGATATTCCAAGGATGTAGGGCTCCGCCAGTGGATTGCGAAGCAGCGCCTGAAGCGCCGCCCCCGCAACAGAAAGGCCTGATCCAACGATGAGCGCGAGAAGCACCCGGGGAAGACGAATATTGAGAAGAATGGTGCGGTGAATCTCCGACGAGGGATCCGATGGATCAACCAATGCCCGCCACAATTCGGCGATCGAGATCGGCGTTGAGCCGACCATCAGCGAGCCGATCATGAACACCAGCAGAGCGACGCAGAGGCCACCGAGCGTGAGAACTGTTTTTCGGGGCGTGAGTGGCGATCGTTTCATAGGAAGGTGAGTTTCACGAAGCGATTATTGCGGTTTGAGAGCGCGCCACATCTCATCCAACAGTGGCTGAAGTCCTTCTCTCGACACTGACGAGATACGGATCACCGGAATCTTCTTTCCGAAGGAAACGCGCTTCAACCTTTTCAAAGCCTTTTCTTCAAA
>QYQB01000073.1 GCA_007280275.1 bacterium
AGTTCCGAACCTGATTCTGCAGCCGCTCGTGGAGAACGCCATTCGTTATGCAGTAGCGCCGCGTGCAAGCGGCGGGTGCATCGAGATCTCGGCACGGCAGGTCATTGGGTCGTTGCGAATAGCGGTTGCCGATGATGGGCCAGGCTTGCCGGAGGGATACGACCTGCTGGCGCATGAAGGTGTCGGGCTGCGGAATTCACAGGATCGCCTTGAACAACTCTATGGCGAGAATCACAGATTTATGCTCTCGAACAAGTCGCCAAAAGGCCTGGAAGTGGCTATGGTCATTCCGATTCGTCCTTGCGAAACAATCCTCTTCGAGAATCGTATCTCATAAAGGCTCATGAACGGGTTGAGAAAGGGGGTTCGATGTCCATTCAAAGGAAAACAGCACGACGTCTCGCCTCCACCTGCGCGCTGTTCTTGGCCGCGTTGAGCATTAACGCAAATTCGCAACCGCTCCATCAGAAGCTCTCCGAACAGAAACCATTTCGTAAAGAAACCATCGTCAAGGATACAAGGATTGCCGATGGGTACTACCGCCTCGGCGTAGGGAATCTCCACGAGCCTTCAAACAGCGACAAAGCAATTGAGCATCTGGAAAAAGCTGTCGAGCTTGATGAAACGAACGCGGAGTACCACTACATGCTTGCCGAAGCGTACATGGCTAACTTCCAGAACGCTGGTCTGCTTCGCATGCCGTTCATCGCGCCGAAGGTGAAGGCGCAGCTCGAATTAGCTGTGAAGTTCGATCCCCGGTCAGCGCTGTACCGAAAAGCGCTTGTGAACTACTACGTGTTTGCTCCTGCGATCCTGGGGGGCAGTTATCAGAAAGCGCATGAGCAGGCCAATGAGATTTCGAAAATCGATCCCTATCTCGGCATGCTGGCACGCGCCAGCGTCTATGCAGGGGAAGGCGAGAGCGAAAAGGCTGTGAGCCTCTACAAGAAATCCATCTTTGCGCGTCCGGCATCGTGGCAGGCCTATCATCAACTTGGTGAGTACTATGCAGGCGTCCATGAAATTGATGAAGCGATTACGATGTTCAAGAAATATGTTGATGTGGCGCCTGAGCATGCTGAGAGCTACAACCAACTCGGCCAGGCGTATCAGAAAAAAAGGATGTACGACGAAGCGATCGCGGCATTTCAAAAGGCGCTTGAAAGAGATCCTTCCCGGACTCCGTTGGTGTTTCGCATCGCTCAACTCTACGAATTCAAAGGAACGAGACGTCTGGCGCGGGAGCAGTATCAGCGCTATCTCTCCATGGTTCCAAGCGGAAGAGCTGCGGACGATGCTCGCGTGAAGGTGCAGGAACTAGGAGACTAAACCCAACCGGAATTGATCATTTTCAAAATCCCCGGCCACGAACCGGGGATTCGTTTTTGATGACCATCACGCCCTCCTTGATTCAGCGTTTTTCTCTCGTCTATTATAGCTATCTTAAGATGTAGCTACTCAGCCACGAAGGCACTGAGCCAAAGGCTCATGCGCCTCTGGCGCAGAAGACACGAAAAGCACTAGATAGAAATATCGTCATGCAAGATGTGATGAAACCACAGAGTATGTCAGGTTTGAACCTACACACACTACATCTTAGTAATGGACGTGCTTTCCTTGGTGTCTTAGGGACTTTGTGGCAATTACGCTAAGCAACCACCTTAAAGATAGTGAAGGATTTCGAGGGAGGAACCAGCATCTCCCACCAAGCGTTGAAAGAATAGGCAGTGTTGTTCAACAAAAAGGGGTCTCTCGATGAAAAGGAAGTTTTCAGCGTGGATCGTAGCTGCGATGATGTTGATAGGGATGCTTGTCGGATTCCAGGGAAGGAACCTTATCTCTGCAGACAACATCTATGAGCAGTTCAAAAAGTTCCAGGATATTCTCGTCTTGACGGATAAGTACTACGTCGATTCCGTCAACGCACGCAAACTCACCGAAGGTGCAATCACGGGCATGCTCGAACAGCTCGATCCTCACTCGGTGTATATCCCGCCGAAGCAGTTCGAAAAAGCCGCGGAGGAAATGCAGGGGAACTATCAAGGGGTCGGATTGCAGATTCGCGCATTGAACGACACGATCATTGTCGTCGAGCCGATGGGGGGAGGACCTGCCGCGAAACTCGGCATCCTTTCCAATGACCGGATCGTACGAATCAACGACAGCACATCGATTGGCCTCACCTCCGACCAGGCGTCTCAACGCCTCAGGGGTCCCAAAGGCACCAAAGTGAAGATTGTAATCGCACGCCCCGGAGTCACAGAGAATCTGGTGTACGAAATTACGCGGGCGGAAATCTCCATCGTCAGCATCGATGTCGCCCTGATGATCAACGATGAGGTAGGGTATCTCGCCGTGAATAAGTTCTCAACGAAGACGAACGACGAGATGCAGGTTGCCATGCGCGACCTCCGTGCCCGCGGAATGAAACGGCTTATTCTGGATCTCCGGTGGAATCCGGGCGGCGTGATGGAGGAAGCCGTGAAGATGGCAGATCTCTTCCTCGACGCCGGTACGAAACCAAAGCCGAGGCAAATTGTCTATACCAAGGGTCGCGCCGCAGAGCTGGAAGAGAGCTTCGTCGCCACCAGCGGTCAGGACTACGAGAAGCTTCCCCTCATCATCCTGCTCAACCATGCGTCGGCAAGCTCAAGCGAGATTGTTGCGGGAGCGATCCAGGATTGGGACCGCGGTCTCATCGTCGGAGAAACAAGTTTCGGCAAGGGATTGGTGCAGCGACAGTGGGCCTTTGGCGACGGCTCCGCATTCCGTTTGACAATTGCCCGTTACTATACACCGACCGGACGCCTGATCCAACGATCGTACGAAGGAAAGGACAAGGCGGCATACGCGAGGGAGGCGTTTGAACGTGACGAGCAGGAAGGGGACAACCTGGAACACAAAAAGGATGCAACGGCCAAGGCAGATTCAGGACGCCCCGTTTTTCATACCAACAGCGGACGGGTTGTGTATGGCGGGGGAGGCATTTCGCCGGATTACATTGTGAAGCCACCGGCCGCGACTGAGTTCGTGCAAAACCTTCAGCGGCGCGACATGTTCTATCAATTCACAACAAGCTATCTCGATGCCCGCGGCCAAGCGCTGCGGTCGACCTACGGAGAGGACATACAACGATTCGTAAAGACGTTTGCAGTAACAGACGAAATGCTGCAGGAATTTCGTACGTTCGTTACGACGAAAGGTTTGAAGGTTGAAGAGAAAGACCTTCAGAAAGATCTTGTCTTCGTCCATGCGCGTTTGAAGGCGGAGGTCGCGCGATCGTTCTGGGGCAATAACGGATCATATCGCGTGATGCTCGAAGTTGACCCGCAATTCAAGAAGGCGATGACTCTTCTGCCCGAGGCAGTGAAGTTCGCCAAGGCGAACTGAAGACGATTCAATTGTCATGCTTTTCTCCGCGTAAAGGTTCATCGGATATCCCGGTGAGCCTTTGCTCTTTATAAGAATCCATCCCCCGGAATCGAGAACAATTCTCACTCAGAAAACCCCAAACATTTACACATCATCCCCCGCAAACCCTCCAAAGGTTGCCGATTTGTCATTCAAGACTTGACTTCATTCCAAGAGTTGTATAACTTCGAACTGCATTCTTTATAGCACCGTGTGTGTTAGAGCAGACGAGTCAGCAAGCCTTCAAACACACAGCTTTCCCCTTACAGCACTCAAATCACAGAATTTCTAATACCACCGGGTCGGAGAACTCCCCCGGCCTCATCTTTTCACGTACAAATCACAGTGGAGGCTTCCATGAAACGTTTGGTCCTATTTCTTGTGATGGTGTTGCTTGTTGTTGCAGTCTCGTTTGCACAGCAAGTGCAAATGACGCAAGTGACGACGCTTGCCGGAGACTCGGTGAAAAATTATCAGTTTAGATCCGTTGACTACTTGCCATCTGGTGTTATTTGGCTTCAAGCCGCGCCAATTTCCGCTCTGTACAAAGGTGATAACTATGTCTTTCTCTCGACAGACAACGGCACGACCTGGGTTAAGAGGGTCGTTTATACAAATGCAGCTCTTGGCAGTCCGGGCATCAGCATGATTACAGCGAAAGACGCAAACACCGCTTTCGTTTCCCTTACCACCGGTGAAATCTTTCGGACAACCAACGCGGGCGTAAAATGGGATACGGTAACCTCGTACTCAACGCCAGATCTGGCCTTTGCCGATGGGGTGAAGTATGTCGGACAAGATTCGCTCGTGGCGTACGGAGATGCAGCTGATGCTCAAGGCGTTTTCGTGACCCGGAGTGTCGATGCCGGCAAAACTTGGACGCGATTCACGAATTTCTCAAACGATTCTTTGAAAACAGATGGCATCTATGCAGGCTCCGTGACGTACGGGGGGGCAATGGAAGCGTATGGCAAGACAGCATGGCTCACGTTGTACAACACGGCCAACGATCCACCGTCTCTTCTAAAGACAACCGACGGCGGAGGTACATGGTCGTGGTTCAGGGTTACACTTCCAAGTGGTCCGGCGACGAATTATTCCTTTTTATCTCTCACCTTCAAGGATAATAATGTGGGCTTCGCGGTTTCCAGGCGAGCCTACTCCACGAGCACAACCAATAGCAACTATCTCTGCAAGACGACTGATGGCGGACGGACGTGGAGCGATACAATCAGTGTTGAGCCCGGCAAAGGGCATGCAGATGCAAAACCGATGACGGTAAGGGCGATTCGCGGAACAAACACCGTTATCGCAGTCGGATTTGGTATTTCGGGCTCCAAGGCTTGGATATCAAACGACAATGGAACATCATGGTCACCCCTGAATCCACCGTCCCCAAGCGCCGCCTCTGATTTGAAGAATATCGCTTTTGGCTCTGCGACGCAGGGCATCATGGTTGGCCTCCAGAACGTCGTGAAGTTCTCTCTTGTAACGGCGGTCGAAGAGACAAGGGATGGCATTCCAACCGGTTTTGCACTGGAACAGAACTATCCGAATCCATTTAACCCCACGACGACAATCAGCTACTCGGTTCCAAAGACTTCGTTTGTTGAATTAAAGGTCTACGATCTTCTTGGGCGAACGGTTGCTACGCTTGTCAACAGCGAGCAAGCGGCCGGCACGCACACCGTTGGCTTCGACGCGAAGGGACTCTCGTCCGGAGTCTATATGTATACAATGAAAGCGGGCGACTTTACGGCAACGAAATCGCTCGTGCTGGTAAAGTAACATCAGCAGCTGTCATTCGCATCGTGTTGTTCCGCGCAGGGTGGCCCCTATGGGTCATCCTGCGCGATGTTGTAATACGAGATAGAAGCGGATGGAGCTGCCCGTGCAGCCTCTCCGCGTTCAATGCAGCACCGTTGCCCCATCTCCTCTTCTCCTCGATTCTCTCAGGTCCATATGTATGAGGATACTATGAAAAGGTTCCTGTGTTTCTTCCTGCTCGCTTGCCAGGTGGCATTGGCAGGCACGACGGGTAAAATTGCCGGGAAGGCCATCGACGCAGCAACGAAGCAGCCGCTACCCATGGTGAACATCCAGATTGTGGGAACAACCTACGGCGCCGCTACGGACATCGATGGCAACTACTTCATCATCAACGTGCCTGTCGGCACCTATTCGCTGCGGGCATCGATTATCGGCTACGCGCCGAGGACGGTGTCGAACGTCAAGGTGATGCTCGACATGACGACGACGATCGACTTCTCGCTTCAGTCTGCCGATGTCGAAATGAACGAAGTGATCGTTGTAGCAAGCCGGCCCCCCATTCAGGCTGACCTGACATCCACAAAGCATATCGTTGAATCCGAGGCCATCAGCGCCCTGCCCGTCGATAACGTCATGCAGGTAGTGTTCATGCAGGCGGGCGTCAATGGCAGCAATTTCCGAGGCGGCCGCTTTAACGAAGCGCTGTTCCTGGTGGATGGCATGGCGGTAAAGAGCGCTATCAATAGTTACAGCGGAACAACCACTGCCGGATTTTCAACAACCCTTCCCCAGTTGAGCGTGTCGGAAATCCAGGTGACAACAGGAGGGTTTGAAGCCGAATACGGCAACGCACAGTCGGGCATTGTGAACACCATTACGCGCGACCAAAACCGATTCAGTGCCAAACTTCGGGTTCGCACATCGGATTTCCCGTGGGCTAAAATGGAATGGGCTCCGAATTCGTACGGTACAGGCCAGCCGGATTGGAGAAACTATGAGGCGTATGTCAGCGCCCCCTCCGTCGCGCTGGGAAATGTCAATTTATTTCTCAATGGCTCTGGCGACATTGCATTACAAAGCCGCGGTTCCCTGCCGCATGAGAACTTCTTTCGCGAAGCATATCAGGCTAAATTGAGAGCAGTGACTCCCGATACACGCATCACACTGTCGGGATTGCGGTCCTGGTCGTTGGACAACGATTACTACCATACGTACTCCAAATACGGCCCGCTGAGTCAGGGTTATCAAACCGACATCTTTCAGCACACAATCACCGTCGGAGGAGTGAAGACGCTGGAGCAGTTCGTTTTCGTGCCGGACCCGCAGAACTATCACAATGTGCGCAACCCGGATTCGGCGAAATTTGCCGATGATGGTTTGTGGTACAAGAATGTGCGTAACGTGTATCAGTCAGGAATGCAGGAACACGTGTCTGTTCCCCTCAACCAGAGCTACAACATCGGCCTCTCGGTGAACCAGACGATCAATCAACAGTCCTTTATTGACGTGAAACTCTCACAGTTCTGGACGAACTTCCGGGAGATCGTACGCGATGTCGATGATCGGGATGGAAACGGAAGCCTGTCAGACGAGTTGTATTGGGGAAAGAACGGCAGCATCGGAGGGTACCAGAGCCGCCTCAGCAACGAAGCGTACTGGAATTATACCGGCGACGAGGGTTGGTTCCTGAACCAGGTCTCCCGCACAACAAGCCTGAGGATCGACTACTCGAATCAGATCAATTCCTCCAATCTCTTGAAGGCAGGCGTGGAGATGGGGTACATCAAGGGAGACGTGGAGAAGGTGTCATTCGAGTCGGTCAGCAATCCGCGCTTCGATCTCTGGAACGAAGATCTCTTCGAGATGGCGTACTACCTCCAGGACAAGATCGAAGTCAGGGACGGTTTTATCGTGAACGCGGGCATCCGGTTCGATTACTACAATCCCAATGGACTTAAGGGTGACGTGCTGTATCCCGCCGATCCCACCACGTTGCCAAGTCACAAAGATGGGCTGGGATTGACGTCGACAGACAAAGCCCCCTCGAGATGGCAGATCAGTCCGCGTATCGGGATATCGCACCCCATTACAGAGCGGGACAAGATCCACTTCTACTATGGCCACTTCTTCCAGCGCCCGGATCTTCGTTTCTTGTACGAAAACGTGTCGTTGAACTTCCGCTACACGACAAACGTTGATCTTGGAAATCCAAGACTCCTCCCGGAAAAAACAGTTTCCTATGAGCTTGGCTGGGATCATCTGTTTACCGATTTCCTGCGGATGAACACGACACTCTACTTCAAAGACATTACCAACCTTGTCGGTGCTACCGACTACATCATTTCAGGTTCGCCGGACTCCTACCAAGCGTATACAAACATGGACTACGCAAATGTGCGTGGCCTCGAGCTGACGCTGGAGACGATTGGTACCCGGGGTATTGGCGGAATGGTCAACGTCTCCTACGCGTTTGCAAACGGCCGGTCGTCTTCTGTGTTCCGCTCGAACGGTCAGATTGTTCCGCGTCGCCTTGATCCGCTCGATTGGGATCTGCGGTGGAAGATCAATGCAAACATCCTGTTGACGTCAACGGGCTCGATTCAGGAGCTGATCGGCGATGCCGAGATCGATTTTGTTATCACGGCGCGGTCCGGTTATCCCTATTCGAGCAATACGCGGGATGCATTCCCGCTCTTTGTTCTCCGGAACGATGCACGACTGCCATGGGTAAGCAATGTTGACATGCGCGCTCGGAAGTCGTTTATCTTCGGCGGCATGGAATTTTCCGTGTTCGCCGAAGTGAAGAATCTGCTCAATTCGAAGTACGTTTCATTCATTGCTGGTGGACGTGAAGGCCTGGTGCAATACGAAGCAACGGGCGATCCGACCGGTCCCTACAATAACCCCACATCGTATACCCGTCCCCGCACATACCGGCTCGGACTTCAGGTTCAATTTTGAGGTGACCACATGAAGAAATCAATCGTATTCATCTCACTTCTGAGCGCTTTCCTCGCCACGGCCGTGTGGGCACAGGACGATCCAAAGCCACGCGAGAGGATGTTGTTGAAGACCGGGTCCGCGAGCGCTGCAGATCCGAAAGGGTTCAGCCACAAGATCGGTGCGCTCTGGACACAGATCACCAATTACGGCTTCTATGGTGATCGTAACTATGAGCAGCCAAATTTTGAATGGCCCGGCGGCAGCGGCAATCTTTATGGATGGCTGCAATCGATCTGGATCGGCGGAATTGCCGATTCGCTTGGCTACATGTCTGCGGGTGAATCGAACCATTTCCGGCCGCTTGATTCAATCACCGTTAAACGCGCCGCGCAAGGTTCTCTTTCGGCGGAGGACACGTACACCCGGTACACCGACGTAGATCCAGCCAGCCCATCGGGCGTACACGTGAACCTCGGCGTTGAGGTCACGGAACGAACATACGCATGGGATCAGTCGTACAATGACGACTTCATCATCTGCGACTACTGGATCAAATATGTCCCCTACGACCGGAACAAGAACGGCAAAATCGATGATGCCGAGAAAAAACTCACGGGCATCTATGTCGGCTTCCGCATGGATGCCGATGTCTCCGGGTTCCTCGGCAGCAGCACACCAACAACATTGTGGGACACCGATGACCTCGCCGGCTATGATTCGACGAACAAACTCACGTTTGTCTATGATGCAGACAGTCCCAGCGTGGTGGGAGACGACACTGGCAATCCAGATCCCGTGACAGGGATTCTCAGGTCGCCCGGGTATGCCGGCGCACGGTTGTTGTATGCTGATAGCGCGCATTTCGTCGGCAAGTACACGGGAAAGCCAACAATGGCCACACCGTCGTACAGAAATTTCGAGCCGCTGACATCTCAGGCTCAATATGAATGGGTTGCGAAGGGGACGATTACGACAACCATGACCGTTGTCCGAGACTACCGGGCCATCTTTGGCATCGGGCCGTATACCATCAACGGAGGAGACTCGATTCATATTGTCATCGCCTGGGTCATTGGGCCGGGTCTCCAGGGGATCATCAAGAATTCACAGATTGCGCAGTCAATGTTTGACGGCAACTATCTGCGTGCACCATCATCACCTGACGTGCCAACCCTGTCAATCACACCAACAACATCATCCGGTGCACCCGCACTCTCGCTTCGCTGGAAGAAGAACGCGGAGTCAAGCCGGGATCCTCTGACCGGTGTGCAGGACTTTGCTGGCTATGGTGTCTATCGAACGTCGCGACAGGACGCCGGAGGCAATTCAATCTGGGATACGCTGGCGATCTACGTGAAGAACAACGCGGTGGATAAGGTGAAGGACTCCCTGTGGTATGGGCGTCCTTTCTTGAAGAACTGGCCACCGCCTGCGGTTGTGCAGGGTTCTGATACGCTCTACCAGTACCTGGACACGAACACGCCAAACGGTCTCATCTACACGTATGCAGTCACAGCGTTTGATGCAGGCGACCCCGTCCTCGGGATCGGGAGACTTGAAAATCAAATCGGCCGCGGCCGGCTTTCCACAAAAGTGTTCATGCCGAATGCTCCTGCGGCAGCGGGCGTATCGAACATCCGCGTTGTTCCGAACCCCTTCATGGGTTCGAGCCGATACAACAACCCCAACCCGGTCGACACAAACCCATGGGTGAGTCGATTGCGCTTCATCAACCTGCCGCCCGATGCGAAAATCTCGATCTTTACGCTTGCCGGCGACCTCGTCAAAACCATCAACAGCGGTGATGTGGTCTATCAAAGCCGCGACGTGAAGATTAGCGGTGATTTCACCGGTGTTGCAGAGTGGGATCTTACGACGAAGAACAATCAAG
Source organism: bacterium (assembly GCA_007280275.1). Classification (GTDB taxonomy): domain Bacteria; phylum Bacteroidota; class Ignavibacteria; order UBA10030; family UBA10030; genus UBA9647. Next base: position 10,016 of record QYQB01000073.1, read on the forward strand.
AAGCTGTGAGCGGTCTCTATATCTACGTGGTGGAGTCTTCCGCCGGGACCCACACGGGCAAATTTGTCATCATGCGCTAGAGGTGCCCTATGAAAAAAATCATTCTGCTTCTTCTTATTGCCGTCCCTCTCGCTGCTCAGCAGTTCGGGCAAGTTGGCACCAGTGGTGCGCAGCTTCTCAAAATCAACTTTGATCCGCGTGCGTCCGGATTGGGGAACGCCGCGACCTCGATTGTGAATAACGCTGCATCGGTGTACACCAATGTCGCTGGCCTTGAGGGAGTTCAAAAGGGCGACCTTGCGTTCACCTATGTTCCGTGGTTTGCCGGCATCGATATGGTCTCCATTGCGGGCGCGTATCGGCTCGAGAATGTCGGTGTGATAGGTGTTCAGGCGACAGGATTCAGCACACAAGAGGAAATCACAACGATCGAAATGGAAAATGGGACAGGCCAGACCTACTCCATTCAGAACACCATCCTCGGTGTCTCGTTCGCCCGGCATATTACGGAAAAACTCGTCATCGGAGCCCAGGCAAAATATATCCGCGAATCGTACTTTGACCACTCAACATCAGGGTTGGCCTTTGATCTCGGCACCAACTATGACCTCGGTTTTTTGGGGGCACACCTGGCGATGACGCTGCAGAATTTCGGACCCGATGTGGAGCCGTTGGGAGGAAACTACAAGGACTATAGCGACAATAATATCGACAAGGGATTTGCCCGCGTCCCGCTTCCCGTGACATTTCGTGCGTCGTTCTCCATGCAACCGATCGTTTCAGATGCATACAGTGTTCGATTTATTGCCGATCTTATTCACCCCAACGATAACATTGAACACTATTGCCTTGGCAGCGAAGTGCTGTTGTACGACTTCCTCGCGGTCCGGGGTGGCCTGAAAATGAACTACGACAACGAGTCGTTTACTGCGGGCGTGGGCATCAAGGGAGACAAATTCCTTGGGCAGGATGTTCGATTCGATTATTCATTCGAGAAATTCAAAGTCCTTCCCTCGGTGCAGAAGCTCTCGATTGGGATTGCTTTCTAAGTGTTGGTTGAGGTGCGGTGATCGAAGATAGAGCTCTGTGCACATTGAAAAAACCCGGTGGGGCGAAAAGTCCCATCGGGCTTTTTATTGCCCCTCTCATGAGATTGCGGCGGCTCGTTTTGCTTACGCTGACGCTTCTCGGCGCGTGCCAGCTGCTGCAGGCGGGGGGAAGAACCATGCTTGGCACGGTTCGCGATCGTCATCGGGGCACGCCAATTACATCAGCGGGCATTCAGATCTTTGATCGGTCGGGAATCCTCCTGACGACAACTACCACAAATGCACAGGGGCAATGGCCCGTCTCTTATAGCCATCCCCGACCCCACGAGACTTC
>QYQB01000179.1 GCA_007280275.1 bacterium
CATCTGAACTGCACACCATCAGACTGTGTTTGCTCTTTGCGGCTTTGTCCTCGACTCCTCGAGCGAGTTCTGGAGCATAGCCTGCGCGAATATCCGGGACGATGATTCCGACGATCGTTTGCTTTTGCTGGCTCACCTGTGGAATGGTCACAAACGTTCCGAGACCCTTCTTCCGCGTGAGATAACCCATGTTTGCCAGGTTCTGAATTGCCTGCCTCACCGTTGCGCGCGCCAGGCCGGTCAGCTGGACCTGTTCCTCTTCCGTTGGGATTCTATCCTGCGGCTTGAAGATGCCTTCCTGAATCTGCTCTGCAAGCCACGTCTGCAGTTGAAAGTACTGCGGAATCGGGCTGTTCTTGTCCACTATCATTAGGCTTGCTCTCGATTTGTCTAGACAATCATACAAACTTACCTGAGCATTGTCAAGTACTTTCTGGCATTCAATCGAAAATCGGACAAGGCAGTCGTTTTTCGTTAAGATAGGAGCAATTTCTATTTTTTTTGAAGATAACCCTTGACGTTCAAATGCTCAATAGCTATCTTTGTCTAGACAACTAGACAAACTATCCAAACCCTTAGATCTCCCCTTTCTACCTGGTTTCACGACACACGGAGGAACAATGACTACTATGAAGGCTCTTGCATACAAAGCTCTCGGCAAAATCGTTCTTGAAGACAGACCTGTCCCGAAGATCACCTCACCCAATCAGGTCCTTGTGCAAGTCATCGCTTGTGGCATTTGTGGTACAGACGTCAAAATCCTGGAAGGCAAACACGCCGTCGGCGAGAACGCTGTGCTCGGCCACGAGTTTGTCGGAACGGTCAAGGAAATCGGCAGCGGGATCATGACCCTCAAAGTCGGTGACCGCGTCGCCGTCGACAACAGCCTTCGGTGTGGCGTCTGCGAGTTCTGCCGATCAGGCATGAGCAGCCAATGCGACTGGCTGAAAGATAAGTCCATCGGCATTTTTCAGGATGGCGGGTACGCGGAATTCTGCGTCCTTCCCGAAAACGCTTGCTACAAAGTGCCGGACGAAATCGATGATATCACAGCTACACAGGTAGAGACACTCGGCACCGTTTTGAACGGAATGAACATTGTTCAGATGCAGGTGTGGGATTCAGTGGTCGTGTTGGGTTTTGGCCCGATCGGTTATTTGTTCACTGCGCTCGCAGACAATGTGGCCGCCCGCGTCATGTGCACCGAGATCGACCCGTTCAGAATTGACGTCGCAAAGCAGCTGGGCGTGCCGGTGTTCAATCCAAACGAGTCCGATATCGAGATGCAGGTGAAGGCTTTCACAGGAGATAAAGGCGCTGACATCGTCATCGATGCAGTCGGAACTCAGCTCGAAAACGCTCTGAACTATGTTGCCCCCGGGGGCAAGGTTCTCGCATTCGGCATGGACAGCAGCGTCAAGGCAACAATCACGCCGAACACCATCACGCGGAAAGCAATCAAGATTCTTGGATCCTACATCGGTCAGAATACCTGCCTGCCCGCGATCAAGATCCTCCAGTCACACAAACTCAACATGGCTCCCTTCTTCACGGAAGTGATTCGTCTCGAAGATGGTGTGAGCGCCTTTGGAAAGCTGGGTCTCGATTTCGCGACGATGAAGCACATTCCAAAGAAGGCAATGAAGATCGTCATCAAGCCGTAGCTATCTTCCTGAGTTAGCACTTTCTGTCCAGCGAACGACCAGGGGAAGACATGAATAGAGTATTGAAATTCTTTTCGACGGGTCAAGAAGCACCGCTGATCGAAGATCAGTCACGGGTGAACGCTCTTTATAAGAAGCACCGGTGGCGAGTGATGGTGGCCATTACATTGGGGTATGGCATTGCGTACACGTGCCGCCTCGCGTTGTCCGTCGTGAAGAAACCTTTGATCGATGACGGAATATTCAGCGCTCAGGAATTGGGGTTGATCAGTTCGGCGATATTCTATACGTATGCATTTGGCAAACTGACCAACGGGTTTCTTGCGGACCATGCCAACCTCAAGAGGTTCCTGACACTTGGTGTTTTGGTCTCAGCACTCATAAACATCGCAATGGGTTGGTCGCAGCTCCTGTGGGTTTGGGTGGTACTCTGGGCCCTGAATGGTTGGTTTCAGGGAATCGGCGCTCCATCTGCGATGGTCACGATGGCGCATTGGTTCAGCAACAATGAGCGGGGCAGAAGGTATGGTATCTTCAGCATCGGTCACCCGATCGGCGAGGGGTTGACGTACGTTGGCCTCGCTGGGTTGGTGACGCTCTTCGGCTGGCGGGCGGGGTTCCTTGGACCGGGGCTCGCCTGCGTCATCGATGCCTTGTTGATCTACTACCTCATGCGGGATCGTCCCCGAACCCTTGGATTGCCCCCAGTGGCGGATTGGAGAAACGACCATGGCGCACCGGTAGCGGCCTCGGGTGAGAAGGCTCCGAGCGTCTGGTCTCTTCAGAAGTCTATTCTGAAAATGCCTTCCATTTGGGTTCTGGCTTTGGCCAGCTGTATGATGTATGTTACCCGGTATGCCGTAGTCAATTGGGGTATTCTCTACCTGCAGGAAGCCAAAGGCTACTCCTTAGTAGAGGCAGGTACACTCCTTGGAGTGAATACTGTCGCAGGCATTGCAGGAAGCCTTGCCTACGGGTACGTCTCAGATAAGCTCTTTCATGCCAGGCGTCCTCCCGTTACTCTGATTTCGGGAATCCTGGAAATCATCGCATTATCCATCATTTTTCTCACGCCCTTCGCGAACGCGACGCTTTTGTCCATTGCTTTCCTGCTGTACGGCTTCTCTATCAGCGGGCTGCTCGTTTCGCTTGGCGGGCTCTTTGCCACCGATATTGCCCCAAAGAAGGCGGCGGGTGCTGCGATGGGATTCATCGGCGTCTTCAGCTACCTTGGTGCTGCCACGCAGGATCTCATCAGCGGCTACTTCATTGACAAAGGTACAACTATTGTGAATGGGGTCAGGCATTATGATTTCAGCACCGTCATCATATTCTGGGTCGGCGCTTCTGTCCTCTCCCTGATCCTGGCAACCTCACTCTGGAATGCAAAAGTACGCGACTAAGAACGAAGGAGTTTTCATGGCAAATGTGAACAAGAAATATGACATGGTCATTTTCGGCAACTATACGAAGGACACCATCATCACACCGTCAGGTACGCGGTATCTCGACGGCGGAGGGTTCAACTATGGCGCCCATGCAGCGCGGATGCTTGGATTGAATGTTGCCGCGGTGACGCGCCTCGCGAAGGAAGATGAACGGGTTGTCGACAAGCTCAAGAATATCGGTATCGATGTGTTTCCTTTTTACACTCCTTCGTCGACACATATGGTGCTGGAATACCGCTCCGCAAATCCTGATGACAGGATACTTCGCTGCGCAAAGACTGCCGGTTCGTTTACGCCAGACCAGTTTGAATCGCTCGAGGCCAAAGCATTCCTGATGAATGGCTCGATTCGGGGTGAAATCCCGTTGGAGGTCGTGCGCTCGCTTCGAAAAAAAGACGCCCTCCTCGTTGCAGATCTGCAAGGCTTCATACGGATCATCGCACCGGATACCACGCTTCTCCACGCCCCGTGGCCGGAAAGAGAAGAGCATCTAAAATTGGTCGATGTGCTCAAGACCGATGCCGTCGAAGCCGAATCACTTACCGGCGAATCGGATATCAAGAAGGCCGCAACCGCTCTCGCGAAGATGGGTCCGAAGGAAGTGGTTCTGACGCACAAAGATGGAATCCTTGTGCTGGCAGATGGAATTTTCTACGAGGCGCCGTGGCGTAACAAGAGCTTGATTGGCAGGAGCGGCCGCGGGGATACCTGCATCGCTTCCTACATCACGAAAAGGCTGACGGAGCCCCCCGAAGTAGCCATCATATGGTCCGCTGCGACAACAAGCCTGAAGATGGAAGCCGAAGGCCCGTTCCTCCGCGGTGTGAGTGATGTTCGTGATTTCATGGCGCAAGAGTACGAATCAGTCGGTCTTGCCTAGGTCATTATCGGGAGTCTAACATGAAAAAAACGTTTCTTCAGGTTCTCATCCTTCTTCTCTTCGTCACAGCCGTTACCGTCCCCGCGCAAGCGCAGAAATCGGCTGACGCGTTCTCGTTTATTATCTCCAGCGATCAGCGAGAGCATGCGACACCCGCATTCCGGACGCATGAATTCACGCTGGGAGGCTATGAGGCAATCAAAAAGGTGGGCAAAGGCTCATTCATGATTGTCCTTGGCGACCTCGATCCCCCGACGGCGACACGCGAGCTCATCGCGTCGGTGCTCGGCAAGAACTATCTCTGGTATCCCGTGGTTGGCAATCACGATACGGAAGTGGAAGCGAACACCGAGTACCTGCGGTCGATGAACCGGGGCCCCAACGGGCTTCCGTACGTTCTGCGAAAAGGTCCAGCTGGCAGCGAAGAAACTACTTACTCTTTCGACTGGAACAATGTGCACTTTGTCATCCTCAACGTGTACTTTGACGGAAAGAGCGACAGAGGGGGCGACGGCGATATCGTCCCGGAGCTTTTCGCGTGGCTGGAAAACGATTTGAAGCAGAACAAGAACCCCCGCGTCTTCGTGATTGGCCACGAGCCCATCTTCCCATTCCTTGACATGGATAACGGAACCGTCCGGCATCTGGCAGACGCTCTCGATAAGTATCCGGACAACTCGTTGAAATTCCAGCGTCTGCTTGTCAAATATGGCGTCACGGCGTATTTCAGCGGACACACACACTGCGCGTCGTATTCGAGCGTCAATGGTTTGTGGCTGATCAATTCAGGCCATATCTATGGGCAAGAGGGCACCTTCACTGCCAGGACGCTCTTTTCGCATCTTGCAGAAGAAGTTGAGAAACAACGAGGCAAAGGAATCAGTCAGGCCGGTGCGATCAAGGCTTTCTACAAGGCGGACGACAAGGAAATGAAGAAATTCGTTTACAATCTGGGATTCGGGAACGTCAAGTCGTACAAGGATCTTACCGACGAGCAGACGTTGACCAGGTTGTCTGAATACTACGATGAGTGCAGCAAAGGAACCGCGGGACTTGAGAAGTACTCAAAGCTCTTCTGGGACAACACCGAATGGAGGAAGAGCACGTTTCTCCGCATGAATGTCAGCGAGAATTCGGCAGTCCTTGAGATCTACCGTGACAAAGGCTTCGGGGGTGATTACGCACTGAGGCACACGCAGAAGTTGTACTAGTGTATCCGGAGCGCTGGTGCTTTCCGGTGCCTTATTGAACACGATTGTTCGACAGAAGGAAGCCGGAAAGATCTGCCGGGGCACGATATCACTCTATCATCATTCCAGAAACACCAGGGAGTACATACAATGAAAAGGCAATATTTCCTGCAGTTGCTGCTGACGATCTTCGTCGGCAGCCTGTTCCTCTCCTGTTCGTCCACGGCTGACAAGGACTTTACATTCATCATCTCCAGCGACCAGCGCACTCATACAACTGAAGCATTTCGCACCAAGGACTACACGCTTCCTGGATACGAGGCAATCAAGAAAGTCGGGCAGGGCTCGTTCATGGTCGTGCTTGGAGACATCGACCCTCCTTCGGCGACTCGTGACCTGATGGACAAGGTGTTCGGCAAAGACTATCCATGGTATGCCGTACGCGGCAATCACGACAAAGACGATGCTTCGATGGAATATTTGCGATCATTGAACCGGGGAGACAAATCGTTCCGGAATCTCGTCAGGAAAGGCCCTTCCAACAGCGAAGAAACCACCTATTCATTTGACTGGAACGATGTCCATTTCGTCGTCCTTAATCTTTTCTATGATGGAA